>JBAXGN010000002.1 GCA_037139415.1 Verrucomicrobiota bacterium
TACCTCAAACTCCAAATCGCCGCTTGAACAAAGTTACTCTCCGGTCACACACCCGCTCCATGGCTCCATGGTTAAAATTCTGGCTATGCTTTACAGTGCCCGTGACGGGTGTTAGGTTTTGCGTGCTATGTTTGCTTTAATTGAAATCACGCCTTGGCATTGGATGGGATTTTTGATGGCGGTGCTGGTTTATCTGGCGCTGGACTTGGGGGTTTTCCACCGCCACGCGCATGTGGTGAAGTTCCGGGAGGCGTTGCTGTGGTCGGGCATCGGGGTGTTGCTGGCCGGAGGATTTGCCTGGTGGATTTACCAGGCGCGCGGCCAGGAGGAAAGCGTACTGTTTGTCACCGGCTATATCATTGAACTCTCGTTGTCCATGGATAACGTGTTCGTGATCGCTCTGGTGTTTTCCTATTTCCGGGTCGCCTCGGAATTGCAGCATCGCGTGCTCTTCTGGGGTATTCTCGGCGCGCTGGTCATGCGCGGCTTGATGATTGGCGGGGGGGCGGCGTTGGTGACGAAATTCCATTGGGTGCTCTATTTCATGGGCGCGTTCCTGATTTATACCGGTGGAAAAATGGTATTGGCGGATGACGAGGATGGGGTGCAGCCCGAGAAAAACCCGGTCGTCAAGCTGGCGCGCAGGCTCTATCCCGTCAGCGGTTTTTATGACGGGCAGAAGTTTTTGACCGTGGTGGGCGGACGCCGGGCGTTGACGCCGCTGGCGCTGGTGCTGATCGTGGTGGAGACCACTGATTTAGTGTTTGCCATTGATTCCATCCCGGCCATCTTTTCCATCACCACCAAACCGTTTATTGTGTTCACCTCGAATGTATTCGCCATCCTGGGCCTGCGTTCCATGTATTTTCTGCTGGCCAATGCCATCCGCTATTTCCGGTTTTTGAAGGTGGGGTTGTCGCTGGTGTTGATCTTTGTGGGGCTCAAGATGCTGCTGCCGCTAGCGCAAGCCAAACTTGGATTGCTGAAAGAGTTGCAGGTCAGCGCGGGAGTTTCCCTCGGGATCGTGGCGGGTATCCTGATGGTTTCCGTGGTTTTCTCCTTATTCGCCGGACGCCGGGAAACACGATTGCTTGCCAGAAAAGCGAAGGACGCGGGCGACCATTCTTCATGAAAGCCTTCGATTCATGAGTGAGGCGCCGCAACCAGTTCCAGCACCGCTCGCGCCGCCGCAACCGCTTTCGCAGCGTTTGGAAGCACTGCTGGCCAATCACTCCGGGCAGGCGAACCTGACCTTGAACATGCTGCTGCAGCGGACGGAAGGGCGGGGTGTTTTCCTGCTCATCATTCTGCTGTGTCTGCCGTTTGTCGCCCCGGCCTCCGTGCCAGGCATGAGCCCGCCGCTGGGGACCGCCATTGCGATCATGGCCTTGGGCCTGATCCGGCGCGGCCAAGTGCGCTTGCCCCGGCGGGTGGGGGATCGGGTGCTGACCGAGCGCGTCCGCAAGGTCATCTTGAACGGGGGACTGAAAGTACTGCGCATCCTGGAAAAAGTGGTCAAACCGCGCAAATCCGAATGGCTGCGGTGGCCGGCGGTCCATGTGCTGAATGTTTTGCTGATTGTGTTGGCGGCTTTATTATTGGCGCTGCCGCTGCCGCCGGTTCCTCCATTAACCAACTTTTTTCCCAGCTACACCATTATTTTTCTGGCCGCCAGCATGATGGAGGAGGATGGGGTGATGATCTGGGTGGGCTATGTGCTTTCCTTGTGGACCACCCTCTACATCGGTTGGTGTTTTACCGTGTATTGGAGTGCCTCGCATCAAGTCTTCCACTGGTTGGATACGCTCTTGCGAAAGTGGGGCGTGCTATGATTTTAACTCCGCTAAGTTTTTCTCAAACATGAAATATCGTTGGTCCATCGCCCAAGCGCAACCGTTGCTCGCGGATTCACTCGCCAAGCAGCTCGCCTGCTCGCCACTGCTTGCCCAATGCCTGATTAATCGGAATTTGAGTGATCCCGGGAACGCCCGCCAGTTCATCTCGCCCCGCTTGAAATCGCTGGCAGATCCATTTCTGTTGCCCAATATGGATTTGGCGGTGGAACGTTTATTGCGCGCCCGCGCAGAACAAACGCCGCTGGTGATTTTCGGCGATTACGATGTGGATGGCGTCACCTCCACCGCGTTGTTATACGAATTTCTAACCGGCCAGGGATGGCAGGCGCACCACTATTTGCCGCATCGCATGGACGAGGGCTACGGGCTGAGCCGGGACGGGGTGGAAAATTGCCTGCGTAAATATCCCGTCAACCTGCTGCTGGCGGTGGATTGCGGTTCCACCACGGTGGCCACCATTGCCTGGCTGCGCGAGCAGGGAGTGGATGTGATTGTGCTGGATCATCACCAGGTGTCGAATCCGGCACCGGTCGCCACGGCGCTGGTAAACCCGCAGTTATTACTCGAACGTGGCGTCAAATATGGCCAGGAGGATTTCACGGAACTCTGTTCCGCTGGTCTCGCCTTCAAATTGGTGCATGCCTTGGTCAAACGCGGACGGGAACAGGGGCTGCCCGGTTTTGCGGCGTATGATCTGCGGCCTTTGCTGGACCTGGTTGCGCTCGGTACCATTGCGGATATTGTGCCGCTGACGGGTGAGAACCGCATTCTGACCACGGTCGGCCTGGAACGATTGAATTCCACGCGTCGTCCTGGCTTGCAGATGTTGAAAGAGGTAAGCCAGACGACGAAATTTGTCGGGGTGCATGAAGTGGGGTTTCAACTTGCGCCGCGCCTCAATGCGGCGGGACGGATGGAAACCGCCAATGCGGCGTTGGAGTTATTGCTGGCCAAAGATGTGACGACCGCCATGCCTTTGGCACAGGCATTGGATGTCACCAACCGCGAGCGCCAGGAAACCGGGAATACCACCGTTGAACAAATTCTGGCTGACTTGCGACCGCGGTTTGATGCCAGCCGGGATTGGGTCATCGTCGAGGGGCAGCCTGCCTGGCATCTTGGGGTGGTGGGCATTGTGGCCTCGCGGGTGCTGCATGAATTTTATCGTCCCACCATTATTCTCGGGGGCGATGGCGACCATTGGCGCGGGTCTGGTCGCAGTATTGAAGGATTTGACCTGGCTGCGGCGTTGCGTGAGTGCGATGATTTGCTGGTGAAACATGGCGGCCATGCCATGGCGGCGGGTGTCTCCATCCGTCCGGAAAACCTGCCCGCCTTGCGCGCGCGCCTGAATGAATTGGTGCAAAAGGCGCTGCCCCTGGAGCAATTCCAACCCGCCTTGCGGTTGGATGCGGAAGTGGCGCTGGGTGATTTGACGTTGGAACGCATCAAAGAACTGGAACAACTGCGTCCCTTCGGACAGCAAAACCCGTCCCCCCAATTGTTCGCCCGGCGGTTGAACAGCACGCGCGCACCGTTGCGCATGGGTGCCAATAAGCAGCATGTGAAACTGTGGGTGACGGATACGAGTTGCCGCATTGTGGAAGCGGTCTGGTGGGGGGCGGGCGAGGCGATCTGGCCGACCGGTAATTTCGATCTGGCGTTTGCGCCCCAGGTAAATTCATACAACGGGGCCACCACCGTACAGTTAAAGGTGCTGGATTGGCGTCCGGCGGAGTAGGGGGCATTTGCGGCGGAGTTGAATCGCATCGGGCCTGATGCCAGACGCGGATACCCAGCCACTGTCTTCATTCGCCTTGCAAAATTTCACCCAACGGCTATGCTGACACATATGAAAAAAGTCGCCGTGATTCTTTCCGGTTGCGGGGTGTTCGATGGAGCCGAAATTCATGAATCGGTGCTCACGTTGCTCGCCTTGGATCGTGCCAATGCGCAAGTCATTTGTGCTGCTCCGGATATCCCCCAACATCATGTCATCAACCATTTCACCCAGCAGCCGGTGCCGGGGGAAACCCGCAATGTGCTGGTGGAATCCGCCCGCATCGCCCGTGGCAATATCATTCCGCTCAGTCGTCTCCAGGTGAGCGAGGTGGATGCCGTAATTATCCCTGGCGGATTTGGCGCGGCCAAGAATCTGTGCAATTTCGCGCTGGCCGGGGAAAAGTTTGTCGTTCAGGAGCAGGTAGCCGCCGTTTTGCAGGCGGCCCATAAAGCGGGCAAGCCCATCGGATTCGCCTGCATTGCCCCAGCCATCGCCGCGCGGCTGTTTGGCGCTGAACAAGTTGAATTCACCATTGGTACCGATGAGGGGACTGCGCGGGCGTTGCAAACCGCTGGTGGGAAACATGTCTCCTGCAAGGTTTTTAATGTCGTGGTGGATCGCCGTCTCAAAATTGTGACCACCCCCGCGTACATGCTGGCTGCTCGCATTACCGAGGCGGAAGCCGGGATCAACAAGCTGGTGCAGGCCGTACTGGAGCTGGCGTAAACGCCGTTGTTGATTCCGAAAGGGCCAGGTGATCACTCGGCAGTTGGAATAACCGTGAGATGAATTGAATCGCGCGACCACAATTGCCGGTGATACTCGCAATGAAATGTTGCCGAACCGGCACGTCAAATTCCCGGTCGCCGATTATGATCTGGCGGCCACCTTGGATAGCGGGCAGGCATTTCGCTGGCGACTGCTGGAGGGGGCTTGGGAAGGGGTGGTTGGCGACCGCTGGGTGCGTTTGCGCCAGGGGCCGGATAGTATTGAGGCGGAAACGGCTGAACCGGTCGCCACGTGGGCTTGGCTGACTGAGTACCTGCAATTGGACGTCCACCTTTCGGAGGTTTTGGAAACATTTCCCAAAGATACACCCATGCAAGCGGCGGTAAGGGAGTGTCGTGGTCTTCGACTGCTTCGGCAGGAACCTTGGGAATGCCTCGCCTCTTTTATCTGTTCTTCGACCAAACAAATCGTCCAAATCAAGCAGATCGTGGAACTGCTTTGCCAACGGTATGGTGCCACGCTACATGTTCCCGACGGACATGCACCCGTCCATGCATTTCCCACCCCTGAGCGGCTGGCATCATTGAGCGAACCGGAATTGCGCGCCTGCAAGATGGGGTTTCGAGCGCCGTACCTGCTGGCCTGCGCCCGGGCGGTGGCCGGGGGGCGTTTGAATTTGCAATCGCTGCACACCATGGATGTGCAGCAAGCCCGTGCCACGGTGATGACTCAACCCGGGGTTGGCCCCAAGATCGCCAATTGTGTGCTGCTGTTTGCTTTTGGTTTTCCCACGGCCTTTCCGGTGGATGTCTGGATACACAAGGCCATCCAGCAACTTTATTTCCCAAAGCGCGCGCCCACGCGCTCGCGCATGGACCGGTTTGTTCACTCTCATTTTGGCCCCCAGGCTGGCTACGCCCAGCAATACCTTTTCCATTACATGAGAAAGCTTGGATAAACTACGGACTTGATCAAAGATCACTCCCGCGAATGAGCAATATGGCAACTGACATCACGGTATTATTTACGCCGGCGGATTTTGAAGAACTGCGCAAACGGGACCTCAGCCAGACCGGCTGTGTGGTTTTTGATGTATTGCGCGCCACCACGTCTATGTTGACGGCGCTGGCCAACGGCGCACAGGCGGTCGCGCCCGTGGCGGAAATTTCCGAGGCACTGGCATTGAAGGCCAAAATTCCGGACCTATTGCTGGCGGGCGAACGCAATGGCGTGCGCATCCGCAAAGCGCAGACGGGCAGCGTGGATTTCGACTTCGGCAATTCGCCGCGTGAATTTACGCCCGACCGGGTCGCTGGCAAAACCATCGCCACAACGACCACCAACGGCACGCGCGCGTTGCGTGCCTGCGCCAGAGCCCAATGGACCTTGGTCGGCGGGTTTGTGAATCTTTCCGCCGTGGCGGAACACGTGGTGCGGCTGGCACCTGGGGAGTTGGTGGTGGTCTGCAGCGGCACTTTTGAGCAGGCGGCATTGGAAGACGTGCTGGCTGCCGGGGCGTTGCTGGAGGCGCTGGAAGGCCGGCTTGCCGTTGGGCAAAATTCCGATACGGCGCTGATGGCCCAGCAACTCTATCAAATGCACCGGGCGGATCTGATGGCCGCCATGCGCCTGGCCCGCAATGGGCGGAAGCTGCTTTCCATCCCGGACCTCTGCGACGATGTGCGGGTCTGTGTGCAGCGTGATACCGTGCCGTTTGCGGCGCGCTTGGAAGTGGACGGATTGGTGCGAAAGGTCTGAATCGCAGGTGATCCTGGCAAAGCCGTTCAGGATAATCAGTTGCCAGCCTAAAGCCGTCAGTGGCAAACTGCCGTCGCGCACGCAAAACCGCGTCGCACATTGCATCATGAATAAAGTCAAAGTTGCAGTTCTAGGTACCGGCTCCTTGGGAAAGGAGCATGCCCGGATTTATGCCACGCTGGCGGCCGCCGGCCAGGTGGAATTTACCGGCTTGTACGATGCCCACGCGGAGACCGCGCGCACCATCGCCCAAAAGCATGGGGTGCCCGTGTTCAAATCGGTGGCCGAGGCGATCCAGGCCAGCGACGCATTGAGTATTGTCACCCCAACCGTCACCCATTTCGACTTGGCGCAGCAAGTCCTGAAGGCGCGTCGCCATTGTTTGGTGGAAAAGCCGATGACCGAGGCAACGGAACAGGCCGCCGAGTTGGTGCGCTTGGCCCGGCAAAATGCCTGCGTGCTTCAGGTGGGGCATGTGGAGCGGTTCAACCCGGTGTTCCGGTATTTGCAGCAGGTGGCTACTGAACCGCGCTTCATTGAGACCCATCGGCTCTCGCCGTTTCCGGCCCGCAGCACGGATATTGGGGTTGTGCTCGACCTCATGATTCACGACCTCGACGTGGTGCTTGCGTTTGTAAAGTCGCCCGTGGTCAGTGTGGATGCCGTGGGCATTCCCGTGCTTAGCAAATCCGAGGACATTGCGAATGTGCGCTTGCGCTTTGCCAACGGCTGTATTGCCAATCTCACCGCTAGCCGTATCAGTCCGGAACGGATGCGGAAGATTCGCGTGTTCAGCGGCGGACAGACGACGAGCTATGTGTCCTTGGATTATCGCGCCCAGGAAGGCTACATCTATCGCATTGCCCGGGATGACGAACCGGAAAGTTCCATCTTCAAGAAGCTGCTTGCCTCCAAGGATACGACGGTCGTCAGCGCATTTGCCGGCAAGCGCATTGTGCGCGAACCGGTGCCGATTGAAAAAGGCGAACCGCTGCTGCTGGAGTTGCAGAGTTTCATCCAATGTGTCGCGGCGCATCAGACGCCGGAGGTCAGCGGCGAATCCGCCAAACTCGCGCTGGATTTGGCGTTGGAAATCACCCGGCAAATCCGCGAGGCGGGTGTGAAGCCGTCCGTTTAAGCAACCCGTGCGGCACAAATCTTTCATGGTGATTGCGGGTGAGGCCAGTGGCGATTTACTGGCGTCCGAACTCACACGCGCTCTGCGCGCCCGAGCGCCCGGCGGGATGCAGCCAGTATTCTTCGGTGCGGGTGGACCCCACATGGCCAAAGTAGGTGTGGACTTGGCGTTTGATCTCACCGCCCATGCCGTGGTGGGCATCTGGGAAGTCGTCCGCCAATATTGGAAGTTTCGCCGCTTCTTCCATCAACTTTTGGCCATGGCAGAGGAACGCCGGCCCGACGTGATTATTGGCGTGGATTACTCTGGTTTCAACCGGCGCTTTGCCCAAGCCGCCAAGCGCCGCGCCCAAGCCATGGTGGGTTCCGATTGGAATCCGCATCTGGTCCAGTTCGTGTCGCCGCAAGTCTGGGCGTCCCGTTCCGGGCGTGCGCAGGCCATGGCCCGGGATTACGCAATGGTGTTGAGCATCTTCCCGTTCGAGAAGGATTGGTATGCCAGCCATGCGCCGGGGTTGCGGGTGGAATTTGTGGGGCACCCGATCTTTGACCGTTATCCGCCGAAGGTGGTGACCGGCCAGTCTGCCGCCGCTGAGCCGTATGTGGTGTTCCTTCCCGGCAGTCGGGTGGCCGAATTAAAACGACATCTGCCGCCGTTATTGGGCGCGTGGGCCATTTTACGCACAACGTTGCCGGGATTACGCGCCCGAATGGTATTGCCGAACAACGAGTTGATGGCGTTGACTCGGAGCTTCAATCCGCCACCGGAAATCGTGCTGCAAGTGGGCGGTTTGGCGGACGCCTTGCGCGGCGCGACCATCGCTCTGGCTAGCACGGGAACCGTCACTGTGGAATGCGCCTATTTCGGCGTGCCCACGGTGGCGCTGTACAAGACCTCCTGGCTGACGTTTGAAATCGCGCGTCGCTTGGTGAAGGTGCAACATCTGGCCATGCCCAATCTGCTGGCCAATGAACGCCTGTTTCCCGAATTCATTCAGACGGAAGCCACAGCAGAGAACCTGGCACGCGCGGCGCTGGCGCTGTTGCAAGATGACTTGCAGCGCGCGCAGATCAAGCGACGCCTGGGCAAAGTGATGGCCACCCTGGGGCAGCCCGGCGCGGCTGACCGCGCCGCCCAGCGCGTATGGGAATTGCTGGACAGCCCCACGCCCCATGCCGGAGAAATTATTGCGGGATGAACACCCCATCTTGGGGGCGCTCACGCTGTGAGATGCAAGCGCGCGTTGAGTGTGTCATTGCGCGCCTAAAAAGCTGGACAAAGCCGGCGCTGATTATTTAGAGTGGCCCCTCGAACACGAAAAACTAATATAAATATGATCCATACAACACGTCGTCAGTTTGTCAAAGGATCGGTGCTTACCGCCGCTGCCTTGGGCATGAAACCTTATTTAAGCGCCTTTGGCGCCGGTCAAACCATGAAAATTTCCGTGCAGCTTTATTCGGTGCGCACGGATTGCGCCAAGAATTTTGACGCCGTGCTGGCGCAACTGGCGAAAATGGGGTTTGAAGGGGTGGAGTTCGCCGGGTATCACTCTTATGGCGGCAAGGCCGCTGAATTGCGTAAAAAGCTGGATGAACTGAATTTGAAGGCGGCGGGCACACACATCGGCACCGGCAGTTTCCGTGGCGATGCCTTGCAGAAGACCATCGAGTTTCACCAGACCATCGGCTGCAAATATCTCATCGTGCCTGGTGACAAGGATTTTACCGATCCGGAGAAAAGCAAAGCGCTGGCGGAAACCTTCAACAAAACCGCCGAAGTGCTCAAGCCATTGGGCCTGTACTGCGGTTATCATAATCACACCGGCGAGTTCAAGAAGAACGGGGACAAGACCTATTATGATCTGTTCGCGGAACGCACCAGCAAGGACGTCGTGTTGCAACAGGACTGCGGATGGACGGCGGCCGCCGGTTTGAACCCCGTGGATTTGATGAAGCGTTATCAAGGCCGCATGAAGATTACGCATTTCAAGCCAACCGTCGTTGGCGACGACAAGACCAAAAAAGCCATCTTAGGTCAGGATTCCGTGGACTGGTCCGCCGTGATTGCCGCCTGCCGCGAATTTGGCGGGACGGAATGGATCACCGTGGAACAGGAACGATATCCCGATGGCAAGTCGCCCATGGAATGCACCGAGATGTCTCTGGCCGGCTTGAAGAAGTTGTTATAAAAAGCAACTCACAACTCACCGTCGCGCCAGTCGCAATGCTTTTCGCGCTCGCCGGTTTCATCACCGGCTGCGCGGGTGGCGGGCATGTGATCCGCGTCGTGGATGCGTCCTCCGGCAAGCCCGTTGCCGGAGCGACGGTGAGTTTGGTTTACCCTTCTGTTACCAGTACCCCGTACCTGACCGATGAACGCGGCCTGGCGCATATTGATGAGCGCGGGTTTGGCAAGCCGGGTGACGCCCTGACAGTTCAGGTATTCAAACCCGGCTATGCGTCAAACGCATTTGGCATGTGGGGTGTGGTGAAGCATCGTTTGGAAGTCCGATTGCAGCCCGCTGCCACGCCATAATGGCGCGGTGGCACTGGGTGGTGGAAATTCGCACGCTTGAAACGCGGATCAACGTAGTGGCGTGGTTTGGACGCCCCCAGCCTCTTCAAAACGGATAACGGTTTCTCCCGGTTTGGCGTAGCCCAGTTTTTCGCGGGCCAGCCGTTCTACTGAACGCGGATCCTTGCTCATGGATTCGATGGCGTACCCAAACTGCTTTTCCAAGGCCCGTTCCTGTTGAATTTGTGTATCCAAATGATACACCACCTGGCGCATCCGCTCGTTTTGCTTGAGCAATGGATAATACATGGTGACGATGGCCACCATGGCCGCCGCAACCAGCAACACCAGGATCGCACGGGTCAACTTACCCCAAATGCCAAGATCCACATCGTTCATTATTTCTGCCCTTATAGCACCCTCTTTGCAAAACGGAAGTAGTTTTTTGATATTTTTTTAGATCCGATAAGGGCAGGGGGGTACCCACTCTAAAATTGCGCATATCTTGAACAATCCCTTTGCGCAAATACACCACCCCAAATCCAACCCCATTGGACTGCGAGGGAAAAGAGACAGACAGAATTCGCCTCAGGTGTTCGTGCGATAAGGGGGTGGCTCTTCGTGGAGGAAATAAGCGTGCGCGGCGTCTGCGGCGGCTTGATCGGCATTGGGGACTTGCTGCGCCAAGAGTGGCGGAACGGGCGGAACATCAGCCGCTTTCTTTTTGCGGCGGGCGGTATGTTTTGGCTTGGCAGTTGGGGCCAACGGAGCGGTGATTTGTTCGTAAAGCTGGAAAAGAAATTCCACCCGCTGACGGTCGGACACGAATGGTTTTTTGCGATAACAACGATCCACTGCGCGATCCAGTTCCTGGTGCGCTTTGAGCAGCGGCGCAGGCATGGCCAATGGGTCATAGAGATCGGCAAGGGACGCCGGGACAATGCCTGTTTTTCTGGTGGGCAGAAATCCATGCCGTCCATCGCCGTATTCAACGCGCAGTTCCAAGACACGACGTGCACAGGTGATTACGGTGTTTCGCTGTGTATCCGTCGGGGTTTCCGGCCAGGGATAGTTGTTATAAACAAGCCGATTTGAATAGCGGTAATCACTTTTTAACCGCCCTGCCACCAATCGCACCCAAGCCATGTGCATTACCGAGGACAATACCCCAAAGTGATACGGCGTTGCCTCGGGAATGACTTGCAGGAGATCACTGCTGAGGATGTCCGGTTTGATAAAGCCAATGGGAATGTAGGGGCGACGTTCCGAACTGACCTTGGGCACCACCAGATACGCGCGCTCAGGAAAATTCTCCACATGGAACCGGGTGGGGGTTGCCGCCAGTTTCTTGGTGGGCGCACTTTTGCTCGCCAGACGAAACTTGCGGACGGCTTCCACGCGGGCAAGAGCCAAAGGCATGCTCCGCAACTGGGCTGGAGGGCACTCTCCCAACCATAAACACCAACGTTCGATCCCATTGATAAACTCCTCGGAACCAATCCAACGCCGAAACAATGGCTCTGCCGCCGGTTCCATCTTTATAAAAGCGGCTTTTTCTTCAGGAGTGAATAAATAATTACCACCATCAATGGGCTTATTGCCGATGCCCATGGGCGGCACCGGGCAAATCGGGGTGGTGCGGCTGATGATAACGCGATCCGCTCCTTCCACGAGGTAAGGGCTGATATTTCCCGCCGTGCTGATGGTAGGATGCTCCGGGTCGGACTCGTAATCGTAAATGCGCTTCACCGGTGCATTACCCGCGCCAAACCCAAGGATGACAACATGCACGTGTGCTTTGCCACGGGCTTCACTTTCCCATGGAAAAGTGCGGTGGACAAAATGTATTTTTACGCCGAAATGTTGAAAAAGCGCATGCCAAAGTACGCCCGCTTGCTCGCCTTGCGTAATGGAATTGGTGGAAACAAGCGCAGTTATTATCTGAGTGTCGCGCATGTATTCCGCTGCCTTGAAATACCAGCCGGTCACCAAATCCAAAAGCCCGGCATTCTCCACACCTTCCGCCACAATATCCATGTCCGCACGTTGTTCCGCCGTTTGGTATTTGCTCCCCACGAACGGCGGATTCCCCAGGATGAACGAACATTGCTTCGGCGGCAGCACGGTACGCCACTCAGTGCGCAGCGCGTTGGCAACCATGATATGTGGCGAGGAATGCAGCGGCAACCGCAGCACCAGTTGGGAAAACGCCTGGGATAGGGCGATATTGGCTTGATGGTCCGTGAGCCACAGTGCCACTTCGGCAATCCGAGCGGGGAATTCCTCAATCTCGATACCGTAAAATTGGTGGACGTTGAGCTTGGAAAGTTTATTAACGTAATCCAGCGCCATTTCATGCTGGCGACCGTGCAATTCCAGCAGCACTTCCAATTCCAGCTTGCGCAGTTCGCGGTAGGTGATGACCAGAAAGTTGCCGCACCCGCAGGCGGGATCGAAGAACGTCAGCTTGGCCAGTTTCTCATGGAATTCCTCCAGCCGGGCGGTGCGGCGGGTGGAACGGTTGGTCTTGATGCTTTCAAACTCTGCCCGCAGTTCATCCAGAAACAGTGAACGAATGAGCTTCAGAATGTTCTTTTCCGCCGTGTAATGCGCGCCCACCTGGCGGCGTTCCTTGCTGTCCATGACGGCTTGGAAGAGCGACCCGAAGACGGCGGGGGAAATAGTCTCCCAATGGAACCGGCAACAGGCCAGCAGGCCATTGCGCATGTCGGCATTGAAATCCGCAAACTCCAGCTTCTCGGAAAAGAGTTCGCCGTTCACATACGGGAACTGGCTCAGGTCCTCATCCAGGTTCTTTTGGCGTTGCGTGGTATCCGTGTTGAGAATGCGAAACAGATGTGCCAAACGGAGACCGAGATCGGAGCCATCCTCGGCGGTACGATCGCGGATTAACAATTCAAAACCTTTGGTCGGGAAAAGGCCGGTGTCTTCAGCGAAAAGACAAAAGAGGATGCGGACCAGGAACCGTTTGAGTTCGTGCCCAGTGTAGCCGCCATGCTCCAAGGCATCGTGCAGGTTGCACATGAGCTGGGTGGCTTCGAGGTTTGCGGGGCTTTCCGGGTCCAGCCGATGCTGGGTATATCCGGCGACGAACGCAAAATGGCGGATATGCTTGTGAAACTCTGCGAGCGGAAACTCAATGCTGGGCGGCAACCGTTGCAACAGCGGGGCATCCGGGTCTTGTTCCGGCTCCAAATCATGCAACGCAACGCGCGTGAAATCAGAGACGAGCAGCCAACGGGGAATTTCCGCATCGCGCCCGGAGTTCTTCAAGCCGCGAATGTAATCCATGCCTTGCGCGTGGGCTTTGCCGAGGTCCGCCCCGGCGGTCTTGTGCTCGACGAGCAGTTTGCCGGGCCAGAACAGGTCAATGAAGCCCCAATCCCCTGAGAGTTTCTTGACCGGCTCCTCGAACGTGGCCACGGTGCGGCGGCGGATGCCGAACACATGGAAGAACTCATTCCAGAACGTTTGGCGCTCGGCAGCCTCGCGGGTTTCGCCTTGCCACTCGTTGGCAAAGGCGATGGCGCGGTGTCGAATCTCATTCCACGAAAGTGGCATGGGCGAAGGATAGCAAACGCGGCGGAGCGGTCAATGGGAACGTGAACGTTGACGAGCAATGGCGTCAGTATTTCAGCAGATAGTACGGGGTTTTGTCCCGTGCGCCATCAATAGTGCAGGTGCCATTCACCACCGGCAGCGTGCGATCCGTCAACCGGCCATCGTGATCCAGCAGGTATATTTTCGGCGCGCCCGGCTTGCGGAGGGAGATTCGCGCTTTGACCGGTTCCATCAGGATGGGCGCGGCACCGGGGGCCAGGAGGCGGTCGCCGTTCGGGGAGAATTTCATGCCGGTATTGCGTGCGCGCGCCGTGGCTACGAGGATGAGTTCGTGCGAGGTTTCGATGCTTTGGTCCCGTTCCCGGGCGGTGAGGTAGATGGCGGCGAAGTTACCCTGCGCTTCAATGGTCACGCAGCCGAGGTCGTGCTTGCGGCCACTGGCGAAGCCCACAACGGCCTTGGTGCCGGGAGTGTCCATGGTGAACCAGCCGCCGCCGTCGCCAGCAGCCTCGTGCCAGCGCAATTGTTTGGTGTCGGAAACGAGCAATCCGTCCTGGCGATATGGTTTGAGGTCAAAAGCCGGCGTGTCGGTGAAGGTTTTGGTGAAGTCCACAACGCTGCGCGCCACCGCCAGGGTTTGGGCTGGCACTTTGCTGCTGTCCAGTTCCTTGTCGTCGTAGCCTTGTGCGACCTTGTCGTCGAAGCTGAGCCGGCCTTCAAAGAGGGATGGGACATGCACGTGGCGTACGATGGTGAGGTCCGATTGCTTCACGTCGCCGCGATGGATCTGGCGCGCAACGGCGGGGAAAATGCCCAGCACCTGGGGGGCGGTGACTTCCCAACGGTCGCCGCCGAGTTTGGCGGCGAAGTTGCCGGTGTCGCGATTTTGGAACATGAATGAGACGTCCCAGCCTTGCAACCCCATCCCGTAAGCGCCGAGAATAGCCGGGCCTTCGACGCCGAATTCGCTGGGGACAACGTGAATCCATTCGGAAAGCATGAACGGGCGGTCGGCCACTTGTTGCATGCCGCTGCTGAGCATGCCCGAACCCGCGTGCGCCAGCATGGAGGCGTTGGCGGTCTTGCCGCCGAAATAGTTATGGCGGTCAATGGTGCCCACGCGATAATCCGCATGGAGATTGGCAAAATGGCTGTAGGCGCGCCCGGCCTGCCAGTTGGAGCTGAGGATTTCCCCTTGATACCCCGCCTCACGCAGGGCCTTGACGTAGCGATCATAGAATTCGCATTCCAAGGTGTAGAGAAACTCCAGCGTGTCCAGCAGTCGCCGCTTGCGGCTAGCCTGGGAGCCGCTCAATTGCTCCGGATCCCAATACCACGGGTTGCCCAGCGGCAGGATGTTGTTCTTGTCGAGGTGTTCGCCGGCGGGCTTGAAACCATCTGCGGCAAAACTATCGAATGAGCCTTGTCCCCACGCCTGCGCCAGCTTGTCGTGGGAGCCATATTTCTGGCGCAGCCATTGGCAGAAGCGTTCGCCGACCTGTTTGCGCAAAGTGGCGCTGGCCTTGAGCGGTGTCATCGAAGTAAAAAACAGGATGCTTTGCTCGTTGATGATCTCGATGAACGCCACCGCCGGATCCTCGGCGTAGGTCAGGCCGGTGTGGGGATTCTTGTGCTTGAGCAGGTTCACCATCTGGAGGATCTGCACGCGCTGCAAGTCCGGCGAATAATGCACGCCGCTGTGGGGTGTCTCGATGCGTCCGCCCTTGGCGTCGCCGAACTCCTCCATGAACGGCACGTATTGTCGGTCCGCCGGCCCGAGCTTGAGCGATCCGAAGTGCGCGGAGAGCTTCACGTAAATGCCGGCGGCCTTGAACTTCGCCACCTGGTAATCCATCAAGTCCAACCCCTGCGGATCATACTCCACGCAACTCGCCTTGGACTGGATGCCGGACCAGCCAGCACCATCGGCGAACTTGTGCAGCCGCACCGCGTTAATGCCGTACTTGCGATAAAACGCGGCCCGCTTGTCAGCCATCGCCTTTTCCGGCGCGCACGCGCCGTAGCAAAGGTTGATGCCCCAGAGCTTGATGGGCTGCCCGTGATAAAGCAGCGAGTCGTCCTGGCGCGTGATGCGCCCGTGTTTGCCCGCCGGTTGCTCCAGCCAATCCTGCATGCCGAGAATGCTGTCGCCCGGGTCGCCCGTGGCCAGCCACGGGTACCACGCGGCCATGCCCGGCTCCTCGGGCATTTCGGCGAGGCTGGCGTACCAATCCGTCGCGCCGGGCAGCTCCACCGTCAATTTCAACGACTTGCTGACGCCGGCTTTCACGGCGTCTTGGGCGAGGATGATGCGGGCGGAATTATCGGCGGCAACCTCGCAGGGTGGCTCAAACCGGATCACCGTGGTGCTGCCGCTGGCCTCGGTCAACCGCAAGGCGCTGACCTGGGTGTCGATGGGGCGGCGGCCAAAGGGGTACGGAACCCGGGTGGTTTTGCCTTGGGCCTCCACGATGACTTCGCGGCCCTCGAAACACTTGCCGGGCGCCAGATCCACGGCGGCCAGCGTAATTTCCATGCCTGCTTCCGCCTTTAATTCATAACTCAATTGCAGTTGGTTCGGGGCAATCCGGGCGGCCTTGAAGCTCAGGCGCAGCGGCGTGCCAGCCCCTTTGATTTTGGCGCTCAAATCCCCGGTGGTGATCCCCGTCTCGCTGGCGTTCTTGCCGGTGAAACTGGAGTACGCCCACTTGGGTCCCCACACCGCCGTGCCGATCCTCAGGAAATCCCCTCCTGCCTGGCTGATAATCACGTCGGCCTTGCCCGCCGAGAACGCCGTGAATGGCAGCGGTGCCGCCGCGGTCTGGCTGCCGAACACAGCGAACATGGCCACGGCCAGCCCGAAAAGCTGGAGACTGTTCAGCGATAACTTGCGCATAGTATTTATTGTTCCATTCATAACGCATTAAGTCAGGGACGGGCCGACTATGCCCGATCTGTATGCATTCGTCCATCCCTACGAACGGATTTGGTTTGGCCACTATTTCAGGCGGAAGCCGCCTTTGCACACCACTTCGATCAGGACAGTCAGCAGGAAGACGCAACTGATGACGGCGTTCAGGCGGAAGAAGGAGTTCTGCACCCAGTTTAACCCGCGCCGGCGCGCCAGCCAAACCGTTCGTGCAGGCGCGTCGCGCCATTGGTTTCATAGCAGGGAACTCGTTGGTGACAGCAACCGGAACTCCCGAGGTTGACCTGGACAGCACTGGATGTGGGTGGCCCTTGTGTTGGGACGTTCGGATGAATGTATAAGAGGGAGCACCTGCATTTTTGCAAGGCCTCGAACTTTAAAAAGCTGACTTTCATGCACCTTATTTGGCGGTTTTTTCGTCACGCAAATAGTTGGCATTTCGCCTGCTATTGGTTGCCATCTGCAGTGCTATGGTTGGCGTGTAAAAGTTCAAATCTTACCGCTGCTGGAAAATATCGTGAAGCAACGGCCCGCTTGGGGCATTCAACAACACTAGTTGTTCAGCCTTCACATAGTGCAGTTCGAGAGTTCCCCTGTCTGAGCCGTCTTCAATAACACGCACGCCATCAAGAACAGCGAGAAAACCAAAGACCGCCTGATGGGCCGCAAGAGAGACAGTTTCTCGAACACGTTGTCGGTCGGTTTCGGATAACGTGTTGAACCACTGCGATAACGCTACCAGCGCAGGTGCAGGCTTTTTACCCGGTGGGTGCTGAAGCAGCGCTATTGTCTCCTCAGCTGCTGAGTCTTGGACTTCGGACCGAAGTGCAGCAACAAATTCAGAAGCATTCATTTTTGTAAAGCGTTGGGATATTTTTGTTTATTTAGGTCGATTAGCTCGCGCAATGAACTGTTAGGCGCATCTGTGTAATTCCTCAAATCTCGGATATCTTTGGCGAGTTGGTCCCTTGCAGTTGCCGTGCATTGCCCACGAACCGTTGGAATGGTTGTGTGCTGTGCGCGGGGAACAGCTATTGCCGGGGCCGAACCTCGATTGTAGTCAGAGATTATTTGTTCAAATGGATGGGCTTGGCCGACGTGATGAATGTCAAGCTTATCGTTTTTAACAGACCTGGCCAACAAATCATCGGCAGTTCCAACCTCAAACGCCCTAACTGGCCCCTTCGCGGCTACGGTTGATGGCGGACCATTGACCCGCATCGTGCTCATCTCGGAAGCCAAAGGCTGAATCCCAGGTGCAAAAAACAAGGCTACGCCCAAACTGGTATTGATATCCTTAAGCAAATACGGTGAATTCTCCCAACTGGGATTTTGGGCAAAGCGGTAAGTGTTTTCTCCGCCAATATGAGGGATTGCCGCAACAAACTGCATGGTGCCATTTCCAACATCCATCATAGTATTGAGCAGCGTCGCGCCGAGCGCACCAAAATCTGTCGTAATTGACTGATTCACCGTCGCCTTGCAACCGTCCACACGTGTCTGCCAATTCGCCGCCCCCTGATCAAAATTCGGCGCGTCGAATAGTCCCAGCGGGTCAATTGAATCCATTGGGCGGTTATGCACAAATCCATATAAATTCACCCCACCATATTCCCCAACCGGATCTGCATTTCTCCACCTATGAAGGCTGGGAGTGTATTCACGAAAATGGTAATGGTAATCGCCCGTTTTTGAATCCCACTCCTTGCTCGAAAACCGGTACGTATTGGCATCCGCCAAGGAGCCATTGATAAACAGAATGTTTCCATACGGATCATACTGATAACGCGCCACTACATTCTGAAGGGCGTCCACCATCATGGTGATATTGCCATTACCGTCAGCATGATAAAACGCGGAGGCCTGCAAGGCGCTGGAACCCACTCGCCGCATCAAGGCGTTATCTGTCCGGGCCAGTAACCCACCTATGCCCCCAGCACTTTGGAATCCACCACTTAAGTCAAGCCCCCGAGAATACGTCACACATGGGATATTGTTGCTGTCCCGTTCCTGCACTACCAAACTACCATCATAAACATACCGGACTTCATTGGTGAGAAGCCAGGAGCTAGTGCGAGCAAATGAGCCATCGGCATAAACAGCAGCCATCCGAGGAACAGCCGCGTCCAAGCGCGGCTGATACGCCAAAGCGAGTTGCACAACACATAGCAACCCGGCGAATAACATGTAACAGAACCGGCTCACGCAATGACTTTACCAAGGCTCATCAGGAAAACAAGGACACAGAACTGCACTATCGTTGTTTATGCATTTTTTCGGCGTTTTTTGCGCCATGCAAATAGTTGGCATTTCGCCTGCTATTGGTTGCCATCTGTTGGTAGTAAGGAATTGATGTTTAGGAAGCGCCGTGCCTGAATGGTTGTTCGATTTCGAAGCGATTCGTTCTTAGAAAGCTGCCAAGTGATTGTCCTAAGCGTCGATAGCGCTTCAAGCCACTGTGATCCCTTTCCGATTATCTCAAGTATGTGTTGGCGTCGTTCATCATCTGTTAATGTTCGGTTTTCGAGATCGAACACCTTGTGGACTGTCTCTCGGTCACCGGCAACGCGGTCGAGACGAATATTAATATGGCAATGTTCTTCACGGGGATATTCCTGCCGATTCAACTCACGAATGGAAACTGCCAAATTCACGTAATATTGACCACCATAATCCGACTTTTGCAGGTCCAAGACAAGCACAGTTTCTGGATAATGCCGATACCATGCAGACCGTCGTTTGATGAAGCCGAAAGGCTTCAGAACGCCATCAATTATCTCTTCCAGTTTTTTTTGGTTCGTGATCATCGGTTATAGGTGTCCACACTGCCTTTCCAATTACCACCGAAAACTTCTTCTAGTTCTTGAAGATACCCTTCCAATTGGCGTTCGCCACGTTGTATCGCACGCGGATTGTTCGGTTTAAGCTCGCGAACAATTTTAGCGTCGAAGTCAACAGCATCCGGCTTTTTGCCGCTTGGCAATCTCACCTTCAGGTCATAGCTCGGGCCTGGGTTGTAGAGCTTGTGAGCATCGCGTCCGGCTTTGGTGAATGCAGTTTCTCCCGACTTTGCAGAACAAGTCCCTTTTGTAAATAAGCTTTTCGCCTTCTGCCACAATCCCGTTTTGCGCGCAGCATCAGCAATGATAACAGCACCACTGGTGGCCGCAGCTGCGGTTTTAACTTCTGGAACCGGGCCATTCAAATAACCCTCTGTGAGGTCAGTTGCATTGCGCGCTGTGGCTTGAAGCGCACTCCATCTTTCTTTTGTTAATTGCTGATCAGTACTAAAGCCGGTGGGGTCATTGTTTTGATTTAGTTGGTCCTGTAGGTTTTGGCAACTGGAATAGCCTTTTGAACGAGCCCATGCGTCCAGACGATTTTGACCTTGGAGTTCTGCCGCAGAAGGCCATAAGTATGTTAAGGGATTATACCAATCACCAATTTCCAGCCCGAACGAATCCAGCCAATTCTGAGGATCATTCCCAACGAACCCATATAGGTTAAGTCCTCCGTATTCCCCAATCGGGTCCGCATTGATCCACCGTTGCAGGCCCGGATTATAGTATCTGCGCCCATAGTAAGGCAGACCGCTTGGCACATGGAATTCCTTACTCGAAAACCGGTACGTATTGGCATCCGCCAATGAACCGCTGATGCCAAGCGGATTGCCATAGGGATCATACTGATAACGAGCCACTATATTCTGAATGGCGTCCACCATCATGGTGATATTGCCATTACCGTCAGCATGATAAAACGCGGAGGCCTGCAAGGCGCTGGAACCCACTCGCCGCATCAAGGCGTTATCTGTCCGGGCCAGTAACCCACCTATGCCCCCAGCACTTTGGAATCCACCACTTAAGTCAAGCCCCCGAGAATACGTCACACATGGGATATTGTTGCTGTCCCGTTCCTGCACTACCAAACTACCATCATAAACATACCGGACTTCATTGGTGAGAAGCCAGGAGCTAGAAGCTGGGAGATAGGAGAAATCACGGACGATGCGCCGCCGCATGAGACCATCATAAACGAACTCTGATTTCCACTGATTCGTGGCGGTGATGCGAATGAGTTGGTTATCATCATCGTAATCGAATACTCTGATTCCATCGCCAACCATGTTTCCATTCAGGTCATAACTGAACGTCGAGGAAGCAGGCACGTTGAGCGTAATAATATTGGTCGCCCTGACTCCATTGGTATCCTGAGCAATGGCGGTAAACGTGTTGCTGCCAGTGGACAGGGTTAGATTCGTGCGAGCAAAGGTGCCATCGGCATACACAGCAGCCATCCGAGGAACAGCCGCGTCCAATCGCGGCTGATACGCCAAAGCGAGTTGTGCCGCGCATAGCAATCCGGCGAATAACATGTAGCAGAACCGGCCCACGCAATGACTTTAACAAAACTCATCAGGAAAACAAGGACACAGAACCGTACTGTTTTTGTTCATGCACTTTTACGGCGCTTTTCACCTGCTATTGGTTGCCGTCTGGTTTCAAGAAGAGATTTTTATTCTTCCAATATTTTGGGTATAAGTTTCCTAAACTCCCAATAGTAATCACGATCTTCCGGCTTTGGATCTGGGAGTGCGAACAACTCGGCCTCTTGAGGCGAGACAAGATCTTTATAACAGTTTGTGTGCAGTACTGCTCTCTGACCTGGACCAACATGGTGGACGTTCAGGCGGACAGCTCCGTTTAGCCGCCCATCCTTGGAGCGAACTCCCACCGTTAGTGCTGCCAGTGTATATTGGCTCGCATTAATGATCTCAAATATGTGATTTCCATCGGTGTCAACACCCAGCACCAGCCAATGCATCATGCGTCTCGCCTCAATAATCTCCGTTTCTTGCGCGGTGAAAGGCTTTGGTCCACGCAATATCTCCTCCCATTTCTTTCTTCCATACGCGTTCCGGGCGCTGGCAGAGCTTTCTACTACCCACTCTTCAAAGCTATCCGCCACCTTCGTTTCCGAACCTTCCTCAAATTCAAAAACAGGAAACTCAGCCGAATTAACTACAGGCTTCACGTACACAGTCGCACCATCGTGCCATCCAATATGGTAGATTGATGCTCCGTTATCAATCGTCGCCTGTCTTGGTCCGGCAAATATGCCTATTCGATAGCCAATTCGGCTCCTTCGATATAGTTTTGCGGTTCCGAACTTCAGGGTAAACTCTTTATACGCCGAAGGTAGGGCGAGGATTGATCCAATCACGGCCTCTCGCAGTTTCACATCCGCAGGACCCTCTACCGAATGAAATTGGGGTGTCTTAATCGCCGATATTTCCTGTTCAAGCCACTCAAACATACAGATCGTTTCCTTCCGACTTATTTATTAGCTTCCCGTGCCGGGGTTCCCAACGCGCCCCACCGCTGATAATCGGTTAACCCGTCTGGTCCAGGAATATTGTGCGGATCGGGTGCACCGGGGTCTCGTGGAGTAACTGTCATCGGATCACCACCTTCTTTTAATGGTGGGGTGTGTTCCGCTGGCCACGGTCTGCCATTCGCATCCTCCGGCCACTGTCGTCCCGTCCGCTCTTCCCAGGCATTTCGCGCGGCGTCCTTGCGGTTCTTAAAGAAATTTCTGGCCTGTGCATTCTCTTTGGTGGTTCGTTGCGCTGTCTTCAACTCCCCTACGACCTTGCACGGCTTGCTCGCCTTGCTGAGCTTGCCCACTTGTCCCTCTGGAACCACCCACTGAACAGCCATTAAGAACGTGCCAGCCACCCTAATGAACGGGCTTCCCGATTCCCTCATGCACTGCACAGTATCATCAACTGGCTTAAGTATTCTGCCCAAGCCATCTAACACCTGCCCGATAGGTGAGCTTTCGAGCGGGCCATGCAGGCCAATCCCATAACTCTGTCCAAACTGTTGATCCGCATATTGCACCGTGGCATCTCTGCCGTTGAGATTGAAACTCAGCCTGACCGGTTGCGGGGCCAGGCCATCCGGGTCGATATATGAGAGCGGGCCGTTGTAAACAAAACGGTAGGGGTTCGAGTCGAAGAGAACCCCAAGTGGGTCGGGCGAAGTCCACCGTTGCAGACTCGGATTATAGTATCTGCGCCCATAGTAAGGCAGGCCGCTTGGCACATGGAATTCCTTACTCGAAGATCGGTACGTGTTGACATCCGCTAAGGAGCCATTGATAAACAAGGTATTTCCGTAAGGATCATACTGATAACGGGCCGCTACATTTTGAATGGCATCTGCCAACATCGTCATATTACCATTACCGTCCGCATGATAAAACGCTGAGGCTTGCAAGGCACTGGAACCAACTCGCCGCATTACGGCGTTATCTGTGCGAGCAAGCAACCCACCAATACCCCCAGCACTTTGGAATCCACCGCTTAAATCAAGTCCACGGGAATACGTCACACATGGCACATTATTACTATCCCGTTCCTGCACTACCAAACTGCCATCATAAACATAGCGAACTTCATTAGTAAGCAACCAGGCACTATTGGTCCATGTGAATTCCTTTCCAATGCGTCGCCGCATTAGTCCATCGTACAGAAACTCGCTCTTCCATTGATTGGTGGCAATGATGCGAACTAGTTGATTTTCATCATCATAATCAAATCCGCGCTGACCGTCGCTGGTAAGGTTTCCGTTCAGATCATACGCAAAACTGGGGGAAGCAGGCACGTGCAGGGTAATAATGTTAGTCGCTTTGACTCCGTTGGTATCCTGGGCAATGGCGGTAAAGGTGTTGGTGCCGGTTGATAGGGTTAGGTTAGTGCGTGCGAAAGAGCCATCCCCATAAATAACAGCCAACTGATTATTGACGGTAATGTTGGTGGGAGAACCGCTAACCACGCCTGCTACTGTCAACGTGCCGCTCCGGCTACCTGTGGTCAACTGATTAAGGCCATCTGCATTGAAGGTCTGTAGCAAGGCATTGTTGGTACGATAATTCAGGTTTCCAGCGAGGTCATAAGCGTAGCCGAATTTCTCATGCAGCCTGACGGTATTATCGGCTTCTTTTCCAATCGCCGTCTTAAGCTGCCCAATCGCGTCATACGTGAAATCTACCCGGCGACCATCTGCACGAACAGTGCTCTTGCGTTGACTAGCGTCGTCGTACTCGTACCCATGAGCATTGAGAATACCGACACTGCCAATCAACGCGGTATTGGTCAACCTGGCCAGGTAATCGAAAGCGTTAGTGACATAGGCTCCGTTGGGCAATGACAACTGCCGTACCAGAGCCGAAGGGGAATTGGGCGCGCCGTAGCCATAGTTGAAGCTGCCTGACGGGTTGGAGATCGTTTGCAACCGTCGCATAGAGTCCCAAGTGTAGGTTTGTGTCCAGGCTGACGCATTGGGTTGCTGGAGAGATAGGGTTTGCCGCTGACGATTGGCATAGCCTAACGTAACGGTGTCATTGTCCCAAGGGCCGTCTTCAGAGGTTAACCGGCCCATTGAGTCATACGCAAACTGTGAAGTCCCCACGGCATCGGTCATGGATTGCATCCGGTTAAGTGCATCGTACGAGTAGCTGAATGAGGTGCTGGATGGATGGGCGACCGTCAACAGGTTACCACCCGCATCACGCGCATAGGTGGTTAATCCTTTGGCCGGAGTCCATCTAGCAGTTAACTGTCCATTGGCATTAAAAGCATTGGTGACTATGACTGTGCCGCTGTCGTTGGTCTTGGCCAGCACTTGCCCATAAATATCATAATGCCACGAGGTCTTCTGGTTCTTTGCATCGGTAAGCGTCTGCAAATCACCAGCCGGAGAGTAATCAAAGCGAGTGACTTCGAGATTGGCGTTAGTGGTAGCCCATAAACGGCCGGCAACATCGCGTCCAAAGCGAGTGATTTGGTTCAATGGGTCAGTATAGCTGATCAGCCCACTCGGGGAATATTCAAAGCTCTCAGGATTCGTTCCTTGAGCCGTGCGGGAAGTGAGACGATGGAGTTCATCATACGTCATCCGAACACTAACCCCATTGGCATTGACGACGTTAGTCGCACGGTCCAAACAATCATATTCAACCAGGAACAGTCGGCCAAAGGAATTTGAAGCGGTTATCGGCAATCCTTGAAGATTGTTGTAGTTCGTGATGCTACCCGTGCCATCACTTACGATTCGCACACGGCCAAGAGCGTCGAATCGGTTAATCGTGCTGGTGTTATCCGGCAAGACCACTTGGGTTAGTCGCCCAACTAGATCATTGGAATAATGGATTGCGTCACCAATTGCATTAATGATGGATTCGAGCGAACCACAATTACAATAGGAATAGCCGGTCACTTGGTTCAAAGCATTGGTCTCAGCAATCCGTTGGCGCACCGGATTATACAAATACCGTGTCCAATGATCGAGGCGATCCTTGGCTCCAACCACATCCAGCCAATGATAAACGTTGGTGGTATAGGTGCCATCGGGATAAGTTACGGAAACCAGACGTTCAAGGTTGTCGTAAGCCAAGTTGACAGTTAGGCCCCGTGGATCAGTGACAGTTTTAGGGAGTCCATGATCAAAGGTGAAACGATTGGTGCGATTGATTTCCAAATCAACGACCGCTGTGGGATATCCGGTGTTGTTATCGTACTGGTACTGGGTAGTGAGTCCCGATGGGATCTGTCGTTGAATAAGCTGATGGGTATTAGTGTTGTACTGGTAGGAGGTAAGTTGCCCCTTTGCATCAATGGTATAAGTCACCTGATGGTGTTCATTATAGCCAAAATCCATGTCGCTCCAGGTGCGGGATTGGAAAAACTGTAACAAATCAATCCCGTTAGCGGCATACACATACCGGTTGGTGCGTAATTGGGTAGTGCCACTGGAATCCGACCAGGTTTCAATCTCTTTCAAAGGCAAACCATAGTCGTTGCGTTCAGTGCGTTTATACCAAGTACGACCATCCGGCAGTACAAACGCCGTCATGAGCGGCAGGATTTGCGTGCCTTGAATGCTCGCCGTGGGTTTTCCTTCGTGATCATACCACGTGATTTGCCCCAGGGTTTGGCCATCGGGACTGGCTGTGCGTTCCATCGCCAAGGTCTGGCTTACGAAATTAGTTTCTGGATGCTGCAACCAATGGCTCAGCTTGGCTTTCAGATAATCATTCGAGACCAGGTTGAAGACATTGGTAGTGGAAAGTGTGGGACATTGTCGGGCGTTCCAGTGAAACGTGTTGCGAACATTCAGGTTGGTCGTCTCAAAATAGGTGGGGAAACCAGTAATGGCCGGCACCAAACTGTAACTGGCGGGCACTGGGTCCGGACCACCATCCCTGCGCAAATACAAATGCTGGCTTTGATCAGGCCGGGTGACGAGGATGGCTTTTACCGTTTCGGTGGGATGGTTGGGATCGGTGCCGCTAGGATATTCGAACCGAGTCATTCCATACGGTGTTGACAGGGATGCAATCTGCCCGCTGCTACTATAGCCTATTCCACTCGTGATTTGCACCACGTCCGTAATATTGGTCAACCGCCCCTGATTATCATAGGCAAACCAAGCAGTACGGCCATAGGGATCGGCGATATGGTCAATCAAGTTGGTGCCAGAGGCATAGGTGATGACATTGGTGAGACCATCGCCGTCAATCACGTAGCGCAAAAGCACTGCTGAATTGTTGGTGTATTGAAAAGTAATAGCCCTGCCTTGCGGATCCTGTTGTTTGGTCAGATAAGTTTGCCCGTTGGCGCTGAAGGCATATACGAGCTTGCTACCATCTCCAAACTGGACTTCATACCAGGCATTACTTTGGGCATCCGTCACCTGGTCAAGTCGCGCATTCAATTCATAGTTCCAGCGGCCCGTACACATGAGCACATTGGCACCGCTGGGCAGATAAACTTGGTTGGTCGGTCCGGTTCCTTGCATGAATGACAGCCAGGAAGAGGCCCAACCAGTACCCAAGCTAAAGACACCGGGGCTGCTGCCGGTTGTGCCATCCCCTTGCTGATAGTGAATCGTTAGTTCAACCCGCGGCCCTTTGCTGGGATTGTAAGCAAACGGGGTGTCGTTGAGCCATAAGTTGATTTGTGGTTCCGAAACCGACCAATCCATCATCCCGTGACAATTATCACAGGGGGGTAGATCAGTGTTGGGATCTGAGGCTACCGGAATGGGTGTTGTGTGCGTATCTAAGATAGGTTGGGCGACCATCAACCAACTGCCAGTCCACCAGTATCTCTCTAGCCAATCGTGTCCATATATCGGTGGACAATCGTCTTCAATGGTCAGCGGGGCAGTAACATTGCCAAATACCTGCGAAATAAAATTACTGTGGGTACTGAAATTAGTCAGGCAATGCCATTTGTGGTCGTTTGTAACCGGGAATGAAGGTTGTCCGTTATAGTTTGTTACATAGACATAGTCATCCGGAGCATCGTTTGGCGCGATTAAATATAGATATGCGGTATTGGTGAATCCTGTTGGATCTATCGCAAAACGCCCACGTGTAGCCCCCATCCTTCCATAATAGTTGGTGGAATCAGTATACACGTTATAGCTCAAGTCATAAAAAACATCCAAACCATAAGCATAGTCTCCCCATCGTTGAAGGTAAGGTATCCACGCATCGTTGGCCAACTGTTCGTCAAAAGCATTGCGCAAACTGGTTTTAAAGGAGTCACAAGCACCGAAGCCGAAGTCTGCTGAGGCCTCCGCAAAAATATACTCCGGGTTTGAATGATCATCATCAATGCCAATAAAACTGGCCCAATAATAAACCGATACATATTTTAGTCGCGAAATGTCATTTGAAATCATGTTAAAATAGACAGGCCAATTTGATGCGTTTACGTCGCTGAAATTCAGATTCGAAATGAACCCCACTTCACTGCTATTCGTGGTCTGGTACTGCGGTAGTAGAGGAAGCCAAGAATAATCATCTGCTGCAATGGATGCCCCTTCAATATTATTGGTGCCGTTGGTCGTGGCAACAAAATTAGAGTACACGCCGCTGCTGAAATAATTAGCGACCAGATTTTGAACCAACAGTGTCATATTGTCATCCGAACGGTTCGTATAATAACCGGTGGCAGGAAAAACCGGCGCATTACTGTAAACACCCGTGCATGAAGGCCACGAAATGTAGGTGCCATTAATATAATAATATCTGGCTTGGAATTCACGCTGCAACGACTCGATGTCGTAGTAATCCGCCCGCAATTGTTTAGCGAATGGAAATAGCACAGCAGCCAGCAGCAATAGTGTAACCATGCTTTGCCAACGCTGTCTTAACCAGCCACCGTTTTGCTCCTGTCCCGTCCCTTGATGTTCAGTATTCATGATGTGAGATCCTTGAAGATTATGGCGCAAAGCTATTCGCGTTGGGGTAAGTAATGCGGATGGCCAACCCGGAATTGGTGACCACCGAATTGGTTAGCAGGTGTCCATAAGTCTGCCACTCCCACCAATCAGGTATCCCGTTATTGTTGCTATCAAACGCTGGGTTACGAAACAGGAAACTTACATAATCAGCGGCAATGGTCGTTTGATCCAGCGGGTAATTATAAAGCTCCAATTCATCCAGTAAGCCAGGCAAAGGACATTGACCAGTACGATCATTGCCAATAATCAAACCGGCAGCGCGTTGAGCAATCGTGGGAATATACGTGACACCAATATTTGTGGCCACCAGTTGCGCGTCCACATAAATTTGGCTGGAGGTGCGATTATACGTCAAAACCAACTGATGCCAGATCGAGTTGGACCAGGCAATAGCAGCCGAGATATTGGTTTGATTGGTGCCATTCTGCGAGGTGCCAAAGCAGAGGTTCGTGCCGTTGCCAGTGATGCCCAACTTCCAATCGTTGGAACCATCGCCGGTCTGGAGCAATACCATATTGGAAAGCGTCCCGCTCCATTGGGGCTGAAACCAACAGCGAACAGTACCTTGTTGGCAATTTAGGTTCGCGGTGCCTTCCGGCTTGAGGTCCGCATACGCCACTCCATTGGAAAGGCCCGCCGCGATACGCAATGCGTTGGTGGAAGCACCATTGGTCAGGGTTACTCCACTAGCATAAGTTGGCAATTGCCCCTGTTCACCAACCCAATTCGTGGAGTCAAATCGCCAGGAAGCCGTCAATAGGTTCGAGACGCTGGCAGGATCAAATGGATTCGCCCCAGCCTGGTATTCCATCAGGTTCGATACCCCATCGCGATCCGGATCAGCATTCAGGGTCAAGGCGTTCAGCAATCCGTTGAACCAAGTGAACTCCCAAGCGTCCTCGACGCCATTGCTATTGGCATCGGAATTGCCATGGCTGACCAATTGTTCAAACGCATAGCTGAGCACATGGCCGTTGGTGGCATTGGTGCGCCCAACAATAAAGCATTCATAAGCCAAGCCGGCATCCGCCAGCATCAGGTTGGTTTCTCCCGGCGCGGTTCGTAATAACCAAGTCCAGGTGGCGCTGGCAGCATTGCTTGGCCCCAAAGTACTCGTTCCATACAGATCATATACCCCATTGGTTTCCCCGCCGGCAATAGTCAGGGCAATGCCATTGGTATCATAGGCGATCTTGGAAAACCGCAAATAATTCGTGGGGAAAGACTCGATCCAGCTACTAAAGAAAAAACTGTCATTGGTGCTACTGCCACCGCTACCACTACCTGGGTCGGGTGGCGATGGTGCCCCATCCGCTTCCGCGCGTTGAGGCCCACGATGACGCCTCAAGGTTCGATATTGTGCTATGGATTCCTGAACGCTGATCGGTCCCATAGCCGCCAACAGGCTCTGCGATTGATAGTCCCACCCAAACTGTGCTTCCGTGCAGGCATACGGGAAGAAATAGATTTCATCTAGTTGCCCCTGGAGTTTCTCCAGTCCGCCCGCGTTCGCGCCCATGTAGCAAATCCAATTATCTAGGTCGGCGGGGTGTGCCAAGGCCGGCAGCCCTCGATTCGTGGCGATGGTCTTGCCGTCCAGAATCAGGGTCACGGCCTCTGGGCCATAGACCACCCCGAATTGATGAAAGACATCCTTTTCCAAGGCAACGGTAGCATGAACGATATCCACCGCCTGACCAGCGTGATACGCGCTCAAGTACACGGTGTTGCCGTCGGGATCAAAGTACAGCGCAAACCCGGTCGGGGTTCTCGCATTCACCCTGGCGATTTCCAGCAAGCGGGCGTGGGTGCCCGGCCCTTGGCCACCCAAGGCCGTGCTGGACCACGCGGTAGAAAACCACAGCCGAATGCTGCCGGTGTTGGGCAAGAAGTTGGGGCGTTTGCGGGTTCCTTTGGCGGGGATCATGCAGTAGGAACGTGTCGCGCCGGTCATGAGCAGCGATTCGCCAGACCACGATTCCGCGAGTTGCACGCCCTTCAAATAGACCGTCCCTGAAACCGCCTCCGCCACCAAGTTCGTCTTCAGATCGTTGGCCCGGAATATCAGGGACTCCCCTTCCGGCAGGGCTGGACGGGCGGGACGCGAACGCGCCATCGCCGGCAAGATGGACAGACCAAGCAGCAATGCCAGAGTCACTACAAACTTTCCCGCTATGGACACTTGGTGCCCACCATCATTCACCGCCACATTCTTTTTCATAATTTTAACCTGCCCGTTGTTTGTCACCCTCAGGCTATCAGACAAAAAGGCGCGACCCAACGCGCCGCTGCCAGAGGCACCGCGAAGCGCCTTCCCACAAATGACACGCCAAGCCGCGCCCGAGTGGGCGCGGCTTCGGTCGGTTTGTGGGGCTAAGGAAAATTCGCGGTTTTCTGGCAAGCCCGCAGCCGAAGCTACAAAGTTAATATTAAAGAACTACTGCTAGGAAAAGTTTTACTTTTCCATAAGGGACGCCTTGCAGATTACGCTAATGTAAGTTTTCGTCAATATGATTTCAAACATTTTTTAACGCCGTAAGAATGAGTTTATTGAGCGGATTCGTTTAGGCTGGCTGGTTTAGTCGTGTTTTTGCGTGAGCAAGGGAATTCGCTTGTGTCGCCACTATTTCAGGCGGAAGCCGCCTTTGCACACCACTTCGATCAGGACCGTCAGCAGGAAGACACAACTGATGACGGCGTTCAGGCGGAAGAAGGAGTTCTGCACCCAGTTTAACCCGCGTCGGCGCGCCAGCCAATGTTCAAAAACCAGGCAGCTCAGGATGATCAGCAGTCCGAGCAGATACGCAAGGCGGAAGCGGCACAGCAGGCCAAAAAGGAACAACAAACCCCACATGAGCATGTGCGAGAGGAATGCGGCGGTTAGTGCGTTTTTCGGCCCCCATGCCACGACCAGGGAATGCAGGCCGTGCTGGCGATCAAATTCATAATCCTGGATGGCGTAGATGAGGTCGAACCCGATCAGCCAGAAAATCACCACCACCGCCAGCACCGACATTTCCAACACTTCGATGCCGGTGACGTCCATGCCCCGGACGGCGAGCCAACCGCCTACTGGCGCGAGCGCCAGCGCCAGACCAAGGAAGACGTGTGTGTAATCGGTGAATCGTTTGGTCAGTGAGTAGAAACACACCACTACGATTGCGACGGGGGACAGGTAGAAGCAAAGCCGGTTGAGTAAGAAGCTGATCGCAATCAGTCCCAAGGCACTCAGGATGCAGAGCAGCCATGCATCGCTTAACTTGATTTTTCCGGCAGGCAAATGGCGCCCGGCGGTGCGCGGGTTCTGGGCGTCATATTCCCGGTCGGCGATCCGGTTGAAACTCATCGCGCAAGTGCGGGCGCAGACCATCGCACCCAGAATCAACCCGAATTTGGTCCAGCCCGGCCAGCCATAATTATCCCGCGCCGCCACCGCCATGGCCGCCAGGGCAAACGGCAGGGCGAAAATCGTATGGGAGAATTTGACGAACTCTCCCCATCTGCGCAGGGTGGCAAACATCACATTACAACGGGCATTCGGTTTTCGGGTTTGGCCCGCGACCGCCATCATCCCCGGCCAACCGTCACGTTAATCTTGCTTCGGGTTGGCGGCTTCGGCTTCCGCTTTTTTGCGGGCCTGACGTTCCCAGTACCAAGCGACCCAGATGCTCATTTCGTACATTAATTGCAGCGGAATGAACATCAGAAGCTGCGTCAGTACCTCGGGGGTGGTCAGCAACGCGCCCAGAATCAGGTTCACCACGATCATGTACCGGCGGAACCCGGCCAGTTTCTGATAATCCAGAATTCCGATCTTCACCAACGCCAGCAAAATGACCGGCATTTCAAAGCCCAGCCCCATGCCCAGCATGAATTTGCAGGTGAAACTGAAATACGTCTCCGCGCGCCATTGCGGCACTTCAATCCCCATCCATAACGCATATTGCTCCGCTGCGCGCAGGGCCAGCGGCATGATCGCGAAATAACAAAAGCTCACGCCGGTCAAGAAAAGAGCCAGCCCAATGAAGAAGGCGCGCACAAAGTACTTTTTCTCCTTCCAACGCAGCGCTGGCACGATGTATTGGCCGAGGAAATAGAACAGGAATGGGGCGGCCAGCAACAGGCCACCAAAGAAGGCGATGTGCAGCGAGGAAACAAACGGGGCGGCGGGGTCCAAGTACACCAGTTTGGGGCCAATGGAGACTTTGCTTTCCAACGGGGAGTTGGTTTCCACTTTCAAGGCGAGCATCGGCTGATCATTGATCATCACGGTGGTCATGCGCATTACCACGGCCTGGTTGCTGCCCAGGTTCAATCCGGCAAACAGGTTGGTCTCCGTCTTGAACTGCCAGAGAATCTGGTCATTCACCGCCACGCCCACATGTTTGGTGTTGCTGGCGGAAATCAGGGCGGAAGTCATCTTCCCGGCGCGATGGAGTGGCCAAGTGAGGATTTCGACCACATAGTTCACGCCAAACAGGCAGACCATCATGCCCAACAGCAGCGCAATGGCACATTTGACGAGCACCCAGCGCAAATCCTCGAGGTGTTCCAGAAAGGATTTAATCGGCCCGCCTTCATCCCCGCTATCGTCCGAGGTGCTGGGCGGTTCGGTGCTGTCACCGCCGCCTTGTCCCGTATTACCGCTCTCACTTGCAGGGTTGGCTACCGCCGTGGTGGAACTACCGCTGTCGCTGGTACCACTGCCTTCCGGGTGCTCGCTGTGATAATCGTAATTGTATTCTCCGTAATCGGATTGACTGTTGTATTCCGAGTATTCGGAGGTGGTGGATGCCGTCTCAGAAGGTGCAACGGCGGAACTATCGCTGGCAGGTGGTACCGGAGCGGGTGTACCGTCCGCGTTTGCGGACGGCGTTTTCGCTTCAGCAGGAGCCGGGGCAGGGGCCGGATGCTCCGAACCGGTGGTGCCGGTTGGAGTGGGCGTGGTCACGGATTCAGCCGGTACAGTCCCTTCTGGAACCTTTGCTCCCGAATTTGGAGGTAATTGTGCCGGGCTATCCTGACCCGGTGCGCCGGGCTCGTTAGCCATTGCCAGATGCCGCAGGTTTGATTAAGAGACCTTAACCTGCGGAGTTTGGGGCGGTTGCGCTTGCGGAACCGGAGTCGGGGCCGGGGGGGCCACCTTTTTCGGCGGTGCTGATTCTTCAGTCATCGCGCGTTGCAATTCGCTATTGACCTCATTGGAGGCCTTCTTAAATTCCTTGATGCCCTGACCGAGACCTTTGGCAAATTCGGGAATTTTCTTGGCGCCGAATAAAACCAGAATGACGACCAGCACGAGCACCAGCTCGCCGCCGCTCAGTCCCAAAACTGCCAACATTGCATTACTCATAATAGATTCGTTTCGTTGAAAAAAAATATACGCCTGCCGCTTTGGAAGTAAAGCGGCAAAACCATAAATTTGCGCCGCAATATCCGTCGGAGGCTGGATTTATTAGGATTTAGGCTTGTACAACACGAACTCGCCGCGGCGGTTCTTGTTACGCGCGGCTTCATCATGGGCTTCCACCGCCGGACGGTCCTTGCCGTAGCTGATGGTGAACAGGCGTTTACCCTCAATGCCCAAGGTCATCAAATACTCGCGAATGGCCAGCGCGCGGCGCTCGCCCAAGGCGCGGTTATATTCGTCGGTGCCCATTTCGTCGCAGTGTCCTTCAATCTGGAGCTTGCTCTTGGGCTGATCTTTCAGCACCTTGGCCACCGCTTCGATGTGGGCGTGCTCATTCTTGCGCACTGCCGCGCGATCAAAGTCGAAATAGACCGTGTCAGCTTTGAAAGCATCCCGGTCGGCGGTCATGCCATCCAAGCCTTTGGGTTCCGGCATGTCTTGTGAATTGGCATTCGCCTTGGGGTCCAAGGGATTTCCTTTGATCGTGTTGGGGTCCACGGCAATCGGGGGCTGAAGCGGTTCGATTGGCGGGCGGCTGGCGTTATCCGTTACGGGAGGCTGCGAGTTACCCCCACCATTAGGCAGTTTGGTCCGGGCCTTGCTGCTGGTGTTGCAACCGGTGGTCAGCCATCCGGCTGCCAGACCGACTACTAAAATTGGAATCCAAGTATTTTTCATAGTTAATGTTCAGCGTTAATTTGCTGGTTATACCGTTATTGTTTTGGAGTTAAAAGCACAAATTCACCCCGGCGATTTTTTGCATAAGCCGCGTCATTGTGGCTTGGCACCGCCGGACGATCTTTACCGAAGGACACCGTAAACACCCGATCCGAAGCAATCCCCAGGTTGATGAGGTATTCCCGCACCGCCAAGGCGCGTCGTTCGCCCAGCGAACGATTATACTCCTCCGTCCCACGCTCATCGCAATGCCCCTCGATTTCCACACTGGCCTCGGGTTTTGCCTTGAGCGCGGCTGCCACTTTTTCCGCTTTGCTGCGTTCGGACGCTTTGACCGCCGCCCGGTCAAAATCAAAATACAAAGTATAGGCTTTGAGTGCCTCGCGGTCTTCCGCAAGGTTCTCGCGTTTGCGGCGATCTGCCAGCGGAATGTTGACCGAGGTGCCTTCCTTGGGACCACCTGTCATCGGTCCCAAATCGGTGCCCTGCGCTTTCTCCCGTCCGGTATCCACCGGCATGGTGGGCTCCGCCGGGGTGCCGGTGAAGTCATTGGTGATGGCGCGGGTTTGCCCTGGGATATAGGTCAACGCCGGTTTCTTGTGCCGGCAGCCGGTCGAGAGCACGACGGTCAGCGCCAACCCAAGCACCATCACTGCGCAAAATTTAAAGCGAATCATGAGTATTCAGTCGTTTCGTAAAGTTATTTACCGCGCCCAAGCAGGCTGGGAAGCACTTCCCGAAAGTGACGGCCAATCCTTGGTGCGTTTTGTTGGTACGTCAAGCAAAGAAAGTCGCCCGTTGCCTCGTTCCAGTCCTTTCACATACAATACGGTCCGGGAGTTGGGTGCCCACGAGGGGTCCTGGCCTTCGGTCAACACCTTCGCCTCGCCCCCGGCGGCCGGTATCACGCAAATTTGAAAGCTGCCCATCTGCGACGTGAAAACAATGTATTTGCCATCCGGCGACCAATCCGGCTCGGTGGCATTCAGCACGCCGGCGGTGCTGAGCCGCTGCATCTGGCCGCCGGCGGCGGGGATGGTGTACAGCGCGGCGCGCCCGCTGGAGCGCGAGACAAAGCATATCGTGCGGCCATCCGGCGACCAGCACGGGCAGGATTCACCCTCCCGCGTGTTGGTCAACTGCTTGAGGTTGCCGCCGCTCGCATCGGAGATATAGAGGTTCGGGCTGCCGCCTTTGCTGAGAATCATCGCCACGCGGCCATTGCTCGATACCGCCGGGGAAATGTTCGAGCCGCCAAAGCCGGCCACCATTGCGCGCTTTCCGGAACTCAGTTCCTGCGAATAAATTGCCGGGTAGTTCTGCTTGTACGAGCAGTAAAAGATGCTGTGCTGCCCGGGCCCCCAAGTGGGCGCATTGGCGTTGGACTGGTCGTGCGTGATCTGCACCAGGTTATGCCCGTCATAATCGCCCATGAAGATTTCTCGCACGGGGCCACGCTCAAATTTGAACGCCATCCGGGTTTGGGCAATGCCTTTGATGTTGCGCAGCGCCTGGATGATGTCATCGGCGAAGGCATGGGCCTCGGTGCGCGGGGAGTTGCCGGAGTACGCTTTGCCAAAAATGCGCGACTTGCCTTTGGTGCTGTTCAGGAAACCTTCCAGCCGTCCGTTATAGGTGCCGGATACGGTGTACAGCGATTTCTGTTCATCCACCAACACGCACCCCATCACTTCCAGGTCGAACTTGAGGGTGATATCCACCTCGCCAGAGAAACCCGAAACCGTGATGGGGATGATTGTGGAGGGATCCACGTTTTTACTAATCGTACCGCTTTCCTCCGTCTGCGCTTGCGCCACGGAAGCCAACGTCAGGAGGGTGAGGAATAAAATGGGGGTACGGATAAAATAATTCATGCCGATGCTCGCTTTGCCTTGAGGTTGAAATCAATTTTAAAGTTTTTCTCGATATCCTTGGAATTGGACGGGAAAGGTTTGATTTCCTGCACGGCCTCGATGGCCTGCTGCACGGAACGATCCATCAGCGTATTGCCCGAACGTTTGGTGATGGAGGCGGAGATTACCCGTCCAGAGCGCGCCACTTTCACGCGGACCGTGGCGATTAAATTATCATCGTCAATTTCGCTGGGCGGGTTCCACGCCTCATCATAAATGCCCAGCACTACTTGCAAGTAGTTCCCTCCGATGCCGCTGCCGGAGTCAAAGGTGAACGGCTCGCTGCTGCGCAATCCGCCAATGTTGTTCTTGAGATCACCAAGTACCCGGTTAAACGCATCTTTGCGATCATCCCGGGTATGTCCGGCATCCGCCACTTGGGTACGGGTGGTAGTTGGGGGGCCAGGCTTAGGCGGACGAGTGATCATGGTGGTATTGACCTTGGGGGTCTTATGGCCACTATCCGCAATATTGGTTCGATTGTTGGGCTTCAAAATGCCATCTGGACGCACTGGCACAACCGTTGCCGGTTCTCGCACTCGGGCCGTGGGGCGGGGCGGTTCCGGCTGAGGAGGGGTAGGGGTTCGCACCACCGGGGCGGGTGTCGGGGGTCTGGGCGTTGGTGGAGTCGGCGTGGGAGCTGGTGGCGTTGCCACTGGTGTGGGTCTAGGTGCTGGCACCGGAACTGGGGCAGGGCCAGGAGAGGGAGACGAACCACTTTTCAGGACGCTTTCAATGTCAGCAGGATTGAGCATTGTGGTGGAAGTTGTCGTTTCCGGTGTCTCTTTGGACGACCAGGAAAATGCCGCCCCGACGAGCAGGCACAGCAGCAATAAGCCGTGGGCGGCGGCCGAAAACAGGAAACATTTTTTTTGGATTCGGTCCATGCGTTCAATGCCGGTCCGGTTGGGTGCGCAGCGACAGGCGGGTGATTCCCCGCCGCTCGCACATGTCCAGGACGGAGGCCACGTGCTTGTACGGCCCATTCTCATCCGCGCGGATGTAGATGATTAAATTAGGATTTGCCCGGTACGCCTGGGCCAGTTCCGTCTCGATTTGCTGGAGCGGCATGGTTTGCCCACGCAGACGGTATTGGCCATTCGGCGCGATTTCCAGGGTGCGGATGTCGTTCTTCGTCGGTTTCTGCTGCTCGTTGCGGCCGCCCGCCGGCAGGTTGAGGCGAATGCTGCGCTCGAGCAGCGGCGTGGTGATGATGAAAATGATCAACAGCACAAACGCCAGATCCAACAGCGGCGTGATGTTGATCTCGCTGAGCGTCACCAAAAAGTTTTTTTGCGAAAAGCGGCGCATCGAATAAGTTTCCTCACCATCCATCAAAACCGGCTCAAAGTCAAATTTTGTCCGACCTCCTGGCGGTTTACTTTTCCTCCAGGTATTCGTTCTCCATCCGGGACACCAGTTCCTGGGCGAAATTGTCCATTTGCACGGTGATGGTGCGCAAATTGTGTACCAGCCAGTTGTAACCAAACATGGACGGGATGGCGACCAAGAGGCCGGCGACGGTAGTGATCAGCGCGGCGGCGACACCAGGGGCCATGGTGGCCAGGGTGGCTTCGCCTTTCATGGCAATGTGCGTGAACGTGCTCATCACGCCCCAGACGGTGCCCAGCAATCCCAGGAACGGCGCGCCGCTGACCGCGATGGCCAGCAGGATCAGGCCCGACTCCAGTTTCAAGGATTCCTCGGCCACCTTGTTTTCGAGTGCCCGTTTCACATGCTCCATGGCCTTGAGCGAAATAAACTTTTTTCGCCCGGCTTCCGGCGTCTTTAATTGTGCGTCCAAACTCGTGCATCCACCATTATAGACGGAAAACATCGGACAACCCTCCGCCTGAACGCGCCGGTCGTAAATCATCATCACCGAGGTCTGCCGATTATACTCCGCCTCGAACAGGGTGTTGAGTTTCTTGGCGCGGCGCATTTGTAGCGCCTTCGCCGCCATCACCGACCACGCAGCGATGGAAAAGATGGCCAAAAAAACGATGATGCACTTCGCTTCCAGCGTCGCCTGACGCCAGATGAAGAGCAATTCCATCTCCGCAAATAGACAAATGGGTATCACAGTCCGTAAAATATGTTTCCGGCCCTTGCTTATTCGGGAACGCTACGGAAGCCGCCGCGAATGAGTTCAAGCCTCGCTATTAAATTAAAGACGCCAAAGCATCTCGAACGTTCAAACTATTTCAACTAAAGTAAGTTTGCAAGCCTTTGGCTAAGAAAACCGCAGTTCCGAATTAGCCCTTGTTTACCCCGTGGGGCGCGTTGACGCCCCGTAGGGGCGGTGGGGCATCGAAGTGTTTCATCGCACGCTCAAGCGGCTGTCAGATCGAAACGCGCCAACTGGGACACGCCGACCGCATTGAAGCCTGTCTGGCGGTTGACTTGGTGGTGGCGTGGCGGATCTATCACCTGGCCAAGCTGGGGCGGGAAACGCCCGACGTACCCTGCACGGTGTATTTTGAAGAGCTCGAGTGGCAGGCGCTGGTGGGATTTATCCGCAAAGATCCGGTGCCGCCAGCGCAGCCGCCGACGCTGCGGGAGGCCCTGCGGATGGTGGCGGGACTGGGCGGCTTCCTGGGCCGCAAAGGCGATGGCGAGCCGGGGACTAAAACGCTGTGGCTGGGCCTGCAGCGCTTAGATGACATCGCTCAGGACTGGCAGGTCTTCTCGCAGATGTTCAAACCGGCGGCGTCCAGCAACAGGACTTATGGGTAATGATCAGCCTCAAGGGAGAGGGCTAGGATGAGGGGGTACGGAACTACAGATTTCCACCTGCCGCCAACTCGTTGGTATCGCTCCGGGCCGAACTGGGCCACCGGCGTTTTCCGGTGTTCAGCCCCCTCCCGAACGACCGGTTGCCGGGTCAGGCCTTAAACTGGCTCGCCTTTCGCTTCCGTGCTATTTCAGCACCTTCTTAAGGAACTTACAGCCTTTGGTGGCGATTTCCTCGCGGCTGGGCTCGATCTGGCGCCAGATGGCGGCGGCCTTGGCGATGATCTTGACATCCTTGGTGAAAGATTCAATAACCACGTCGCCATCGTATTTGACCGCCTTGAGGGCCTTGGCGATGCAATCCCAGCAGATATGGTCGTTGCCCGGGGTGCCGCGGTCACTGCCGCAGGCGTGGATGTGGCCGAGGTGTTTGCCCGCCTTGCGGATGGCTTCGCCCTGGCATTTCTCCTCGATGTTCATGTGGAAGGTATCGAGGTGCAACTTGAGCGCCGGGCTGCCGACATCCTTCACCATCTGCAACGCCTGATCCACGGTGTTGATGAAGTCGGTCTCGAACCGGTTCAGCGGTTCCATGCAAATGACCTTGCCCTTTTTCTCAGCGTATTTGCAGATGGTCTTCAGGTTCTTCACCACCAGTTTCCATTGCTGCTTGTATTCGGCGGGTTCCGCGCCCCCGATGCGGCCCACGGCGGAATACACCGGCCCGATGAAGCGCGGGCAATCGAGCACGCCCATGACGTCAATGCACTTCATCATGTATTCCAGGGAAATCTTCTGCTGCTCCGGCGTGCCGCGCAAATCGCGATCCGGGCCAAAACAGCCGCACAGCGTGCCGCACTTCAGCCCGGCTTTATCCAATTCCGCCTTGATCATCGCGAAGTCCAGGTTGGCCGGATCGTCCACCGCGATCTCCACGGTTTCAAAGCCCCACTTCTTAAAGGTCTTGAACCAGGAAACGCTTTCGTTGGTGAACGGAAACGTAAATAAAAAGGTATTAATGCCGATTCTCATAATTTGTATGTTGCGTTTTTGGGAAGGATAAGGATTTAGCCAAGGGAGTCAATCACGAATGAGCTGTCACCAAACATTTTTTGGCATCCGCTGTCGGAGCGATGTCTTCACCGGTTCGTCAAGCTGCCAGAAGAATTCCAGGCCGGTGGTCTGTTGCACCTGAGCCACACTGACGACGAACTGGGCGACGGGCTCCGTACCGGAGACTGTTTGCGGAACAATAAACGCCTGTGCCTGCGGGCTGCCACCCGCCTCGTTCAGCATGATTTTATAGCAGGCCGTGGGTACGACCGGCCCGTTGCGCAGGCGGCGGGTTTCCGCGCCATAAACAGGGCCGGTGACGATCCAGACATGATGAAAACGCAACAGGTACTGTTTGTACTCCAGCTCCTCCATCCGTTCCCAGACATGACGGTTCAACGCCGGGGTCTGGGGAACGATATTGGACATCAGGAAGGTTTCATTCTGGGCGGCCGCGCCATAGCAGACCGCGATGGCGTGGTTGGGGGCCATGTGTCCCCGGTCATAGCCGCTGCCGGAGTACATTTCCGGGAGCACGGTATCGCCGGTGCGCGGGTCGCTGAAAAAATGCGCCGGCCGGGGGTGCGCAGTGCCAGTGGTGACTTGAAATAGGTGATAACAGACCCACGCGGGGTTTTTTCGCACGGAATCGTACCCGGACAGATAACCGATATTGGTGAGCACCGTGATGGCATTGGGATAGCCGACAGGGCGGGGAAGCCCCGCGTAATCCAGCCACTTTTCCACGGGAACGGTGGTTGGACTGGGTTGGGATTGGGATTGGCCCGGCAGTTTGGCGCTGACCTGAATCGGAGTTGGCGGCTGGAGCCGGTTGCGATTATCCGCCCACCAGCAGCCGAAATAGACCGCCACGCCACCACAAACCAGCAGCAACACCACGAGCACAATGGTCGTGATGGAGACCCTGCCGGAGGGCGATGAGATATGTCGGGCCGGATGCATCAACGGATGCAATTCAACGGCAATTCACCGCAAAACACCATGAAAAACTCATCACAAAATAACCCGGAACTCGGTTTAAGCGCTTGACTTGCCGCTGAACTGGCAGCACACTGCGCGCGTGGCCTCGTTATTCACCATACAAAGCGAGTTCCGCTACGAAATTGTCCGAAAAATTTTCGAAGGCGGGATGGGCATCGTCTATGAGGCGGAGCAGCATGGCGCACGCAGTTTTGTCAAACGCGTGGCCATCAAGGTTATTCGCCAGAATTACGCCAAGCAGAAGTCATTCATCGAGAATTTCGTGGGCGAGGCCAAACTGGTGGCGGACCTGATTCATACCAACATTGTTCAGACGTACCACTTGGGCGAGTCAGCGGGGGTGTATTTCATTGCCATGGAGTTGATCCGGGGCGTGAACCTGGAGCAATTCACCAACCAATTGCGGGATAAGGAACGCAAGCTTCCGGTGGAACTGGCGGTGTTTATCGTCAGCCGGATCGCTCGCGGGTTGGCGTATGCGCACGCCAAAACGGACCGGGAGGGTCATCCGCTGGGATTGGTCCACCGTGATGTGAGTCTGAAGAATATTATGATCGCGTTTGAGGGCGACGTGAAACTAACGGATTTTGGCATCGCCAAAGCGCGTGGTTTTTTGGCGGATAACGAAGGTGAAGTCATTGCCGGCAAGGCGGATTACATGAGCCCGGAACAGGCTGATTTTCAAATCACGGATAAACGGTCCGATCTCTTTTCCGCCGGTGTCGTCCTCGCCAGCCTGCTGCTTGGCCACAACATTTTCAAGGCTGACTCCGCCGAAGAATCCCGCCAACGTATTCTGACCATGCCGATCCCGGATTTTTGCACTTTGGACGCCCGGGTAGATGCCCGGCTGAATGAGATTTTGCAGAAATCCCTGGCGCGGGATTTGGCGCAGCGCTATCCCACGGGCGATGAATTGTTGTTTAACTTGGAACACTATATCTACCATTCCGGGTATGGTCCAACCAATGAAACCTTGGGCCGTTATATTCGTGACTTGTTTGGCCAGCACGTGTCGCGCGAAGACGAAACCAAAGGCCACACGCTGGTCGTGGACCGTTTTGGTACTGATCAACTGGATTAATATCCATGAAACGTCGCGCTTCTGAAGTTACCTTGGGACTGCCGCAAACGGCTTGTTCCGCAGATCCACGGGAAAACCTGGCGAAAACCTTGGCGGCCGCTGAACGGGCTGCCAAAGCTGGCGCGCAAATCATCTGCACTCAGGAACTCTTCCGTTCCCAGTATTTCTGCCAGAGTGAGGATTACGCCCATTTCAAGCTGGCCGAACCCATCCCCGGTCCCAGCACGGAGGCGTTCCAGAAATTGGCGCGCCAGCGGCGGGTGGTGGTCATTGCCTCCCTGTTTGAAAAACGCGCACCGGGTGTCTATCATAACACGGCGGTGATTATTGACGCCGATGGTTCGCTGCTGGGCCGCTATCGCAAGATGCATATCCCGGATGATCCCTTATACTACGAAAAGTTTTATTTTGCGCCGGGCGATCTGGGTTTTCGCGCCTGGCCGACGCGCTATGGCAGGATTGGGGTGTTGATTTGTTGGGATCAGTGGTACCCAGAGGCCGCGCGCCTGACCGCCTTGCAGGGGGCGCAAATCTTGTTTTACCCCACGGCCATTGGCTGGCATCCGTCCGAAAAAGCGGCGGCGGGCGCGGCCCAGCACGATGCCTGGGAGACCATCCAACGCTCGCACGCGGTGGCCAACGGCTGTTATGTGGCCGCTGTCAACCGGGTGGGCCACGAGCAGCCCGCCGGCGGGGACGGCATCGAGTTTTGGGGCCAGAGCTTTGTCGCGGGAACCAGCGGCCAAATCCTGGCCAAAGCCAGCGCGGATCGGGAGGAAAATTTATTGGTCACGGTGGATCTTGCACAGGTCGAGTTGACCCGCACGCACTGGCCGTTTATGCGCGATCGGCGCATTGACGCCTATGAGCCGTTGACCCGCCGCTGGCTGGATTAGCCGCTGCGCGCATAACCATGCTACCACTTATGGAAAACAACGCTACACGGACAGTTGAGAGCCATGAGCCGCACGCCGCCATTCTGCTGGCCGGCAACTGCGACGAACACAAGCATGAACTCGCTGGGCAATTGCAGGCCGCCGGGTATCAAATACTTTTTCCACCCAATGTGGACGAGGCGGTCAAGGCAATCACAGTGGCTGATCTAATGATTCTCACGGTGGAGAGCGTCAACGACGCTGTGTTGGCCGTGTTGAATGGCATCTGGGATTCCGAGACCGCCTGGCAGGTCCCACTGATTGTCATTGTGGATAAGGCAGATGCGACTGCGACTGCCCGCTGCGTGGAACTGGGCGCTGAGGATTGCCTGGTCTGGCCGATCAACCCGGAATGGCTGGGGGCGCGGGTGCAGGCCGGTATTCAGCGCAAACAATTGTGGGACCAGAAAATAGCCGCTCACGAGTTGGTGTTGAAGGAGAAGCAGGAAGCCGAGTTGTTGGTCAGCAGTTTGATTCCCTTGGGGGTCCGGATGCTCTGCGAACCCAATCCGGGCAAGTTAATGGAAACCATCTTGGTGGAAAGCATGCGCCTGACCGATTGCGAAGGCGGCACGATCTACCTGCGCACGGACGATGACCAGTTGAAATTCCTGCTCGTGCGCAATGATATGATGGATCTCAACATGGGTGGCAGCACGGGCAAGCCCATCACGTTTGCCCCCTTGCGCCTGCGGGATGATGCCGGCAAGCCGAATCACCAATACGTGTCTTGCTACGCCGCTATTACTGGGCAGACCATTCATGTGGAGGATGCATACCAAACCGGACGTTTTGATTTTTCCGGCACGCGCGCCTTTGACACGCAGACTGGCTACCACTCTCAATCATTTTTGACCATTCCGCTGAAAAACCAACGGCAACAGGTCATTGGCGTCCTGCAACTCATCAATGCCCGCGAGGCACGCACTGGGCGCATCAAAGCCTTTGAGTCCAGTTTTCAGCCCACAATTGAGGCCTTTGCGGTGCTGGCGGCGGCCATTTTGGAAACGTACCGAACCCAATTGCGATGACTCATTGCTTGCTTTACCCAAGCACTCTTTGCTAGAAAATATCCCGACATGCAACGTATCATTGGTATAATTGCTTTTACGCTGTTTTGCGTGGCGGCCATGGCTGCCACGGAAACCTTAACATTGAAAGACGGCAGCACCAAGACTGGTGAAGTCAGCAAATCCACCTTTGCCAAAGATGGTGTCATGCTCAAACAGGATGGAAGATTCACCGACCGGGTGAAATGGAAGGATCTGGACAAGGCCACGGTGAACCGGTTGGCGAACAATCCGGACGCCCGAAAATTCATCCCTGAGGAAATGATCGAAAGACCGGTGGAACAAATCCGAGAGGAAAAACGCCAGGCCAGACAAATTACTGTCCGCCCGTTGGAGGTGCCACTGGACCGGGGTGAGAAACCAGCGGCCAAGACCGCAGCCCTGTTTGCCTCGCCGGTGACCCTGATCCTACTGGGATTAATGTTTGGGCTGAATATTTATGCGGCGTATGAAATCGCGATTTTTAAAAACCGGCCAGCCTGGCTGGTATGCGGTTTCGCCGTAGTTGCCCCCATTCTGGGGAATTTAGCGTTTTACGCCATCCCGGCGGCGCGCATAAAAAGCCCTGAAGAACTGGATGCAGAGGCGGCCGCCGTCTTGGCAGCTCAACAGCCTGAGGAAATTGCGTCTGAACAGGTATATCACGAGGAAACCCCTGCGGAGGCGGAAGTGGTTGTGTCCGAATTTCCACCGACGATCAACTATACCAAGGGACAATTTATTTTTAACCGCCGTTTCTTTGAATCAAAACTGGCCGACTTCCTCAAGTTGGAACGGAGTGATCTGGAGAAAGATATGGTAATCATCATTCGTTCCGCGCGCGGTGAATACCAAGGCACCCGGTTATCCAAGGTGGAGGTCAATGAAATATTTCTGCAAGTGGAACAGGGTGAAGCCACGATGGATGTCAATATTCCCTATCTGGAAATCACCGAAGTAATCCTGAAACACAAAGACGCGCCGCTGTGAGTTTGCCGTCCATCCCCCCACCGGAGGAGCATCCGTTGCGGATTGTTTTCATGGGCACTGCCCCCTTGGCGGCAACCAGCCTGTGTGAGTTGACGAGGCATCCCCAGTTTAATCTGGCGGGGGTCGTCACTCAGCCAGATCGCCCCAAAGGTCGGGATTTGCGGCCACAACCTTCGGCGGTAAAAACTTTGGCGCGAGAACTTAACCTGCCCGTGTTGCAGCCGGAACGCGCCAGGAATGAGGCGTTCATCCAACAATTGCGGGAACTTACCCCGGACCTGATTGTGGTGGCTGCTTACGGCCAGATTTTGCCGCCCGCCATTTTGAATTTGCCCAAACATGGTTGCTTAAATGTTCACGCTTCCCTGTTACCCCGCTGGCGCGGGGCCGCCCCCATCCAATGGGCCATTCTAGCTGGCGACCCTGAGACGGGCGTGACCCTCATGAAAATGGATGCGGGTTTGGATACCGGAGAGATGCTGGCCACCGAGCGAACTGGTATTGCCCCAGAGGATAACGCGCAAACATTGCATGATCGGTTGGCGCAAATCGGGGCTGGATTGTTAGTGCGTACGATTCCGGATTATGTCGCCGGCAACTTGGCTTTGAACCAACAACCGGTTGCAGGGGTGACCTACGCCCGAAAGATCACCAAGGAGGACGGCCGGATTGATTGGCAACAGCCCGCCCGGGATATTTGGAACCGACTCCGAGCCTTCACGCCTTGGCCAGGGCTTTACAGCACTTTACCGGAGGAAGCGGGATCGAAATTGGTTAAAATCTGGGAAGTGGAGCTAGCGGAAGTTGGTGGTCCCATGCCTGGCCAGATCATCAGCGCAGATAAAACTGGTATCTTGGTTGCTTGTGGATCACAAAGCCTGCGGGTCAAGGTGCTTCAACGCGAGGGCGGACGGCGGCTTGGCGCGCAGGATTTTTTAGCTGGCCACCCTTTGAAATCGGGCGTCAATTTTGAATAACCCCGGGCGGTTCCACTGGGCATTATGGCACAGTGTCTCCGGGAGCACGATCGGGAATGGCTCGTTTCTCTACCTGTCGCGTCAGCCAAATCCAAGTAATAATGCCGGTGACCAGACTCAGCAACGCGGCGGAAACATAGGGAAGCGCAGTGTGTTTTTGAAACATCAATCCTGCCAGTATCGGGCCGATGATTCGCGCCAGGCTGCCCATGCTTTGCGCGACACCCAAGGTGGCGCCTTGTTCGTTCGCCGGCGTCAAAATGGAGAGTAACCCAAATAGCGGTGGGCGTGTCATGCCCGCGCCAATCGCCAGGAGGCCAAGCAGCAACAACAGCATCCACCAACTGAATCCGTTACCACTAAACAAGGTCTTCATGGTCAGCATGGAGTTACCTGTGACAAACGGCAAGGGAGCCATGCTCAGGGTGACCAGCAGCAAACTGAACGCAATCACCCGGGGTTCGCCAAACCGTTTTACCATCCGGCCAATGGTCCCCCCCTGCACCAAGGCTCCGATAAATCCGCTGTACGCGAATAAAATGGCGATGGTTTGGGCGTATTCCGCCGTCTCAACATCAAGATGAAAGTTTTTACCCACCAGCAACCCGAGCGTGGTCTCGTAGCACGTGAATGCAAAATTAGCCATGAAAAATACCGCAATCAGCAGACCGATTTGCGGGTGACGCATCGTATGCAACCATTGGGCGACACGCGGCCGCTGGGGCGCATTTTCATGGGACGGCTTCAAACTTTCCGGCAGAATGAACCAGGCCATGATAAAGTTCAGGGCGCAAAGGCAGCACGCCACCCAACCCGGTCCGGCGTGATCCAGATATTTTAAACTCACCGCCCCAATGGCGGGCCCGAAAATAAAACCCAGACCAAACGCCATGCCAATCATGCCCATTTTTTTTGAGCGATCCTCAGGCGTGCTGATATCCGCAATGTAAGCTTGGGCGACTGAAATGTTCGCGCCGCATATTCCCGCCAGCGAACGGGAGGCCAGCAACAACCCCAATGCCAACGACCCGGTCATCTCTGAACCCAGCCCAAAAATTGCGTAGGAGACGCTGGCCACCGCCGTACTGGCCAGGAGCACTGGCCGACGCCCGATCCGATCCGAAAGTCGACCCCAGAGGGGGGCGAAGATGAATTGCATCAGCGAATAGCTGGCCATGATCAGGCCAATCATCAGGCCGTTGGCGCCGAACTTGCTGCCGTAAACCGGCAACAGCGGCACCACCATGCCAAACCCCACCAGGTCAATAAAGACCGTGAAAAATATGACCGTTAAACTCGGCTGTTTCATTTAAACCGTGCTATTGAGAGGGCCAGCGGGGAGATTGGCAAGACAATCGTGCAAAATTCACTGCAATTCGCGTGGTAAAGTCAATACGCCGAGGGAGGGGGGCGAAACATCTGCCAAGTGGTCCGCAAAACAATGTTCAAATCCATGGCCAGCGACCAATTTTCCAGGTAGTCAATATCAGATAGTATTCGTCGGCGGATTTGTTCCTCCGTTTTGGTTTCGCCGCGGAACCCGCGTACCTGCGCCAGTCCGGTGATGCCCGGTTTAATAAACGCGCGAATATGATAATTGCTCAAGGCGCTGGCAAACTGTTCGTTGTGTTCCGGCAAATGCGGGCGCGGCCCCACGACACTCATGGAGCCATCTATCGCATTGAGAAACTGGGGCAATTCATCCACACTGAATTTGCGCAACCAACGGCCTGAGGGAAACACCCGCGCATCGCCTGCGCTTGCCTGCCTGCCCTCACTGGGATTATCCACATGCATCGTGCGGAATTTCCAGATGCTGAAGGTGTGATTCATCAACCCGGCGCGGGTTTGCCGGTAAAACAACGGACCGGGTGAATGCAACCGGTGCAGGAACCAGACCAAAACACAGACTGGCGGCAGCACCAGCACCACCACTGGCAATGCCATCGCCAGATCAAATGCACGCTTTAACACCCGGTTTAATGGATTTTCCAAAACTTCATCACGCACCCCCAACAACGCCACCCCATCGTCATTCTTGTAGATGATTGGGTGATGAAATTTTTCCTCCAGATCGCTCACTACCACCAGTCGGATTCCCAAGTTTTCACATAAGCCCATAATCGTGCGTAGTGCCTCGGTCATCGCGGGAAATTCGAGCAGGATCAACTGGGTGACTTTATGTTTCCGAACCACTTGCTCCAAATCCTCCGGTTTGCCGAGCACCGGTACCAGCGATGCCTGGGAATCCAATTGAGTGGTGAGTAAACCAACGGGATTGATCCCCAAAGTGCGCTTTAGTTCCAACCATGAATGGAGGGCCTCCAACCGGCGCGGCGAACCCATCAACAAGGTGTTTTCCTGCGCGGATTTCCGAAACGCCCAACGTGCCAGCAAAGGCGGTATGAAAACGCAAGCCCATACTTGGACGACATACACTAACACGACGTATGTGGACAGGAACAAACGGGAGATGGCGAATTCCTTTTTGGCGACCAGAAAGATGATCCCCAATGCCCCTACCGTGATGGCCTGACGAATGGCGATGCGATGTGCCTGTGCGAACGCCAGGTGGAGGATGCGCGTTTCATTAAAATACCGCAGTAGGGCCTCCATCAGCAAACCACCCATCGCCAGTATAAAATACCCGGTATAGCGATCCGGCAACGGTATATCGCGATAAAACTCACTGATCACCCAGTAATGCAGCCAAAAAAGAGTCCCCGCCAATCCCACCTGAAAGATGGTGAATAGGCTGAACAATCCACGCATTCGTTGTGTCACTAACATCGTTTTTTAATTTCCGTCTTCGTAAAAGTTGTTTGGGCCGAACAACGTTTGATGCAATACCGTTATCTCTATTGCATGACGCTCGCTTTACCATATCCCTCCTGAGCTATCCTGACAAGAAAAAACTGATATTGCGATGCGCCCACTAGGGCTCACCGCCAGTTGGAGATGGATGCCAGAACAGAGGTTGGAATGCCCAAGCCGTAAATTAACGGCATTGCGAAAGATTTGGTTTGTCATGGGGCACGTTTGCCGGTTTTATGACGCCAGCCATTATGATTTGGACCCAAAATTACGACCCGGCGGGGAATGTGATCATTTCCACGCTTATCGCCGCGCTGCCGATTGTGATTTTGCTGGGGGCGATCGCATTGCTGAAAATCCGCATTCATTTTGCGGCGGGCGTGGGTTTGGCGGTGGCGCTGTTCATTGCGCTTGGCGTGTATCACATGCCGGTCAGCGCGGCAGCGGCAGCCACGGTTTATGGCGGGGCATTCGGCCTGTTTCCGATCGGCTGGATCATCCTCAATGTGATCTTTCTCTATCAACTGACGGTCAAGCGCGGGCTGTTCGATGTGCTGCGGGACAGTCTGGCGACGGTGGCGCCCGATCCGCGCATCCAAGTGATCTTGATCGCGTATTCTTTTGGGGCGTTTCTGGAGGGCATGGCGGGGTTCGGCGCACCGGTGGCGATCACCGGGGCAATTCTGATTCAGCTCGGGTTCAAGCCGCTGCACGCCTCGGGGTTGGCGCTGATCGCTAATACGGCACCGGTGGCCTTTGGCTCAATGGGGATTCCGATCACGACGTTGGAAGCAGTCACGGGCATGGATGCTCGGCTGATTTCGCAGATGGTGGCCCGACAATTGCCAATCTTCTCATTAATGATTCCGTTCTGGGTGGTCGCCGCCTTTGTGGGTTGGCGCGGGATGCTGGGGGTGTGGCCGGCGGCACTGACCGCTGGGCTGGCGTACGCGGTGCCGCAATTTCTGGTGGCCAACTTTCACGGCCCATGGCTGGTGGGCATCGTCTCCGGCGCCTGCTCGATTGCGGCGATGGTGGTGCTGCTGCGGTTTTGGGAGCCGAAGACGCTGTGGCGATTCAATAATGGCACGGCTGAACCACTGCCAGCGGATCTGGCAGCGGGTGCTCACGCTGGGCAAACAGGTGAGGCATTGGCGGGCGCGGCCCGGGGTCCCGACCGGAAAAAGATCATTCAAGCCTGGCTGCCTTGGGGTATTCTCACTGGGTGCATCCTTTGCTGGAGTCTGCCACAGGTAAAAGCGGGGCTGGATAAAATTCTATCGCCAAAGATACCCGCGCCTTACCTGCACAACGCCGTGGTTCGCACCTATCCGGTCGTGCCCAAGCCGACGCCGGAGAAACCGACCAAACCGGAAGCTGCCGAGTTCAAGCTCAACGTGTTTTCCGCCACCGGCACGGGCATTCTGTTGGCGGCTGTGATCGCCGGGTTGACGATGGGCTATTCGGTGCGCGAGTTGGGCCGCGTTTACCTGGAGACACTCTGGCGGGTTCGCTACTCGTTGCTAACCATTACCGCGATGCTGGCGCTGGGCAACGTGACCAAATACTCCGGCACGGACGCCACGCTGGGCCTGGCCCTGGCGCGAACGGGGGCGTGGTATCCGTTTTTCGGGACGTTGCTCGGTTGGCTGGGAGTGGCCTTGACTGGCTCGGATACCTCGTCGAACGTTCTCTTCGGCAGTCTTCAGAAAATTACCGCCGAACAGACTGGTCTTAGCCCAATCCTCATGGGAGCGGCCAACAGTGTGGGCGGTGTTATGGGCAAGATGGTGGACGCCCAAAGCATCGTCGTCGCCAGTACGGCGACCAATTGGTACGGCCATGAAGACAGCATCTTGCGTTACGTGTTTTTCCATAGCATCGCCTTGGCGGTACTCATGGGAATACTGGTTTCCCTTCAGGCCTATGTGGCGCCATTCACCGCGATGGTGGTGAAGTAACCCCATCACTGGCACGCCTTGGGACAGCGAGGTGAAGCGGGGATTCATCGTTGGGCTGCCCATACCACGCCCCGGCGAATTTGCAATCAATGGTGCGGGGAAAAAGCCGGGCTATTTCAACGGCGCGCCGCGAATATCCAGGCGCTGAATGCCGTGTCCCATGGGGAAAGTCAGACCGGCAGGGGCGCGCCAACGGACCCGGTGATCCGGCCCGAATTCCACGAAGGGAACTTTGCCGCCCGCATTGCACACAAAGATGCCGCCGTCTGGCAGTTGTTGCATCCCGGCAAACCAGCGCACCCCGATCTCGGGAATGTCCTGAGCCTGAATCTTCCATTGGACCAGGCCGTCCGGGTCCATTTCCAGAATGGCGGTTTTGCCGCAAATCAAGGTGTTGCCATTAGGCTGGCGGATTGCCGAATAGACGGGAAATTCCACCGTTTTTTCCCAGACAATCTTGCTCTCCAGGTCGTATTCCCGCACGGTTTTAGCGCCCTCTTCCGCCACCAGAAAGTGTCCGTTGGCCAATGCCCGGGCGTTGCGAATGCAACTGTGCCCCCCCGGGCTCTTCAGCCGGATTTCCCGGGTGACCGTTCCCGTGGGGTTGACGATCAGCAGTTTGCCTTGGCTGGCGGCGCCAACCAGCGTCTGGCCATCCGCCATCCGTTGGCAGGACCAAACCTGGCCGGTGGATTTGAAGTGGAAAATCACCGCTTTGGCTACGGTTACCTCCAGCACGCCGCTGGGGTTGTTGTTCGACTTGGAGTTGTATTGGTCATTATAGCAAAACAACACATTCCCATTGGGTAACTGCCAGACATCGCGGGCCATCTCCGCCGGGTATTCCCAGACGACCTTCCCTTGGGCATCGCACTGGAGGATTTTTTTGGCCTGCTCGGTGGCATAGACGATTGGGCGGAACGCCTCCGCCGCCGCTTCGCCCGCCTGGGTATCCGGTTGGATGGCGGCGATGCACAGGAGTAGATGGGCGGCGAAGCGACCCAGGCAGTTTGGTGAAGGGACCGGGAGAAAGCCGAATACCGAAACCGTTTTTGATTGCGGATTTACCCGGGCGCATCCTTGCGGATTAGCCTGGCACTGCGTAAATATAACAGGGTTCATCATTCGGTTTGGATATAGCGGGTTATTCCCGGCAAGCAAGCCAAACCTGACGGGTTTACGTTCATCCGAATTGCAAACCGAACCGCGAATGCAAGCCGGTTTGGGCCGCCACTCTCAGGGCTGCCTCAAGCTCGGTTTGGTTCAAGCTGGAAGCGGCGGTTCGGGGGTTCCCATGGCTGCGGAATTACCCGCAAGCAAGTGAAGCGATTCAGCCGATTCCCTCAGCCGGATAATGAAAATCCTCTCCCCGAGGGAGAGGAAACAGGTGAGGGGGTACGGAACCACAGACCCTGCCCACCTCGTAGTATTCGTAACGCACCAACGCGCTTGATGCAGCCCTGCGCCACTCTGCTTCCGGCTGCTTTGCGCTGCTTTGCGCTTGCGACCCGGCGCAAATATTGCGAAGGTCCCGCGCCGATATGGAATGCCATTCGCACACAGTGCAAGCGCGCTTGACTTACTAAAGGTTCCCGGATGTCGCAGATGCTAAAATCCTCGGGCGCCTTGGGCGCGGCCACGCTCACCAGCCGGATTCTCGGCATGGTGCGTGAGATAGCCTATGCCCGGTTCATGGGCGATGGCTGGGTGGCGGGGGCCTTCACGCTGGCCTTCACCATCCCCAACCTCTTCCGCCGGCTGCTGGGGGAAGGGGCGCTGACCGCCGCGTTCATCCCCATCTTCAAAGAAAAGGAGAAAACCGAGGGAGAAAAGGAAATGTGGCGCGCCGCCAACGCAGTAATTTCCGGACTGCTGGTGTCCGCGTTTGTAATCGTCGGATTGGTGCTACTGGGGATCACCGTGGCGCTGCACGGGTTCCATTTCAACGCGGAGACGCGCCTGATGCTGGAGCTGCTGCGAGTGATCTTCCCGTATATGTTGCTGGTCTGCCTGGCGGCGGTGTATATCGGCATGTTAAATTCACGCGGCCATTTCTTTATCCCCGCCATGGGGGCCACCACGCTGAATGTGGTGATGATCGCCTCGGTATTCTGGGTGGCACCGCGGTTCGGGGATAAGTTGGAGACGCAGATTTTCGGGCTGGCGGTGGGCGTATTGGTGGCTGGAGTAGCGCAGGCGCTGTTCCAATGGCCCACGCTGCGCCGGGAGGGCTACGCTTTTGAGTGGGTCTCACCGTGGCGAAACCCGACGGTGAAAAAAGTGGTGACGCAGATGGTGCCGGGGATGCTGGGGGTGGCCGCGTTCCAGATCAACATCCTGCTGACGCAGGCGCTTTCCTTCTGCGTGGACCCGATGATTGTGGCTTCGTACAATTATGCGGTGCGCCTGATGGAATTGCCGCAGGGGGTCTTCGGCATTTCGCTCGCCACGTATTTGCTGCCCACGCTTTCCGGGCTGGCGGCGGAGAAAAAGTATCCGGAGTTCAAGGCGACACTGCGGCAAGGGGTAAATCACCTGGTGTATATCAATTTGCTGGCCTCGGTATTGCTGCTGGTACTGGCGGAACCTATCGTCCGCCTCTTGTTTGAGCGCGGGCAATTCGGCCCGCTGGCCACGCAACGCGCCGCGTTCGCCCTGGCTTGCCTGGCACCGGGGTTGGTGGCCTTCTCGCTGGTCAATATTCTGGCGCGCGCGTTCTACGCCTTGGGCGATACCCGGACTCCCATGCTCATCAGCGTCGTCTGCCTGATGCTGAATCTCGTTTTTGCCGGGGCGCTGGTGATTCCGTTGGGGCAGGGTGGCCTCGGCATTGCGAACACGTTCAGCGCCACGTGCAATGTGGCCCTGTTATTTTTCGCCCTGCGCAAAAAACTGAAGGAATTTGAGATCGTCGAGTTGGAGCGCCAATTTGCCTGGTTGCTGGTGCTGGCGGTGCTGGCGGGGGGCGTGGCGTGGCTGTCCGCTTGGTTCTGGGAAGCGCATTGGGGACACCTCAGCCTTTTGAAACGGCTTGGGTTAGTGTTTGTGCCGGCCAGCCTGGCGGCGGGCGCTTACTTTGGACTCTCCGCCTGGCTGAAGCTCGGTTCGACCCGGGAGATATTCGGTCTGGCCTTGAATAAGTTGCGGCGGGAACCCAGTCGGTAAGCCGGCAAGCACCCTCGGCAAAGCAGCGCCTCGCGAAGCGCGCGATTGTTTTTGCCCCTTCCCAAACGCCGTTGGCGACGCTAAACTTTTCCCATGGTACCGGCTGACATTCGATCCCGACATGCCGCCCTGGCGGCGGAGTTGCGCCAGCACGATCACGCGTATTACGTGCTCGCCAAGCCCGTCATCTCCGATCAGGAGTATGACCGCCGCTATCGTGAGTTACTGGAGTTGGAGCAGCAGCATCCCGAATTAACCACGCCGGATTCCCCCAGTCAACGGGTGGGCGGCAAACCGGTCAGCGAATTTCCTGCTTATCGCCATGCCATCCCGATGATGAGCCTGGACAATACCTACTCGCAACCGGAGGTTCGCGAATTCGTCAATCGCGTGCAAAAGCTGTTGCCGGAGGAATCGCTGGAATGGATCGTGGAACCCAAGGTGGACGGCTTGGCCGTCAGCTTGCGTTACGAGCACGGCGTGCTGCGGGTGGGCGCGACCCGCGGCGATGGTGCGACGGGCGACGACATCACCTCCAATCTCAAGACCATCCGCAGCGTTCCGCTTAAGTTGCGGGAAGTGCCCCTCGAAAAACGAGGCGCTCAGCCAGAGCCGGATTTATTTGGTGGAACCAATCTGCCTGAAAGCGGGTCCCTGCCGGCTGTCATTGAAGTGCGCGGTGAGGTGTATATGACCCGCGATGGTTTTGCCAAACTGAATACCGAGCGTGAAGAGGCCGGGGAGGAAACCTTTGCCAATCCGCGCAATGCCGCCGCTGGTTCCCTGAAACAACTCGATCCCCGCATTGTGGCCAAGCGCCCGCTCGATGTCGTTCTGTACGGCCTTGGCGAAGTGCAGGGCGGGGGAATGCCGGATACTCAAAGTGCCATGTTGGATTGGCTGGCGGGTTTTGGCTTTAAGACGCCCGAGCGCACGTGGCGGTGCCGTTCCGTGGAGGAATTGATGACTGCCATTGCGGAGCTGAATACCGTCCGCAAGGGGTTTAACTACGAGACCGATGGCGCGGTCATCAAGTTAAACACGTTTGCGCAACGTGTGCGCTGCGGTTCGACCGCCAAGGCGCCGCGTTGGGCGATGGCTTACAAATACGCGGCCGAGCAGGCCACCACCCGTCTGAAAGCCATCACCATCCAAGTCGGGCGCACCGGCGCACTGACGCCGGTAGCGGAACTCGAACCCGTTTTTCTGGCGGGCAGCACGGTCGCCCGCGCCACCTTGCATAACGAGGAGGAATTGCGGCGTAAAGATATTCGTGTGGGCGACCTTGTGGTGATCGAAAAGGCCGGTGAAGTCATCCCCGCCGTCGTGCGCGTGCTCACGGAGAAACGCACCGGCAGCGAGTCGGACTTTATCTTTCCAAAGACCTGTCCCGAATGTGGCAGCAAGGCGACCCGTGGCACCACGGCGGGCGAGGAACTGGTGGTCTGGCGTTGCCCCAATCCCGATTGCCCGGCGCAGCTCTGCGGGCGCGTGGAACATTGGTGTGCGCGTGGGGCGATGGATATTGAGGGCGGCGGTGAAGTGCTGGCGGCGCAACTCGTCCGCAGTAACCTGGTGCGCGATGTGGCGGATATCTACACGCTTACCGAAGAAAAACTGTTGACCCTGGAACGCATGGGCGAGAAGTCGGCCCGCAACTTTCTGGCGGGCGTGACCGCCAGCAAAGCGCGCGATCTCTGGCGCTTGCTCTTCGGCTTGGGCATCCTGCACGTCGGGGCCGGCGTGGCCAAATCGTTGGGCCGACACTTTCCCACGCTCGACGCCATCCTGCAAGCGGGGGCGAACCAACTTCTGGAAGCAGACGACATCGGCGATGTGATTGCGCTCAGCATCGTCCAGTGGAGCGGCGATTCCCGCAACCGTGAGTTGGTCGAGCGCTTGCGCCAGGAGGGTTTGAACTTCAAATCCGAGCTTTACCGCCCCGCCGCCCCGGCGGGTCCATTCGCCGGCAAGACGTTTGTGCTCACCGGCACCCTGCCCACCATGACGCGCGAACAAGCGACCGCGAAAATAGAAGCGCTCGGTGGGAAGGTCAGCGGTAGCGTCAGCAAAAAGACCACGTACGTTCTCGCCGGTGCGGAAGCCGGTTCCAAACTAGAGAAAGCCCAACAGCTTGGCGTCCGGATTCTGGATGAAGCAGAGTTTGTGCGACTGTGCGCCGCCGGTTAAAAACGGTACGCCGTCCGTTCGATCGTGAGCCGCCATGTTTGCCTTGAGTTTTACCGTTCTACCCGGCAGGCTTCGCCCGGTTTTCATGACGTGTTTATTATGAAATATAAATTGGCGATTGTTATTTTGCTCGTCGCTCTGGGGTTGAATGTCCCGGCGGCTTTGGTGCCCGTTCAATTGCGGTGCGAATACCGCGCCAACCCGCTGGGACTAGACGAGCCCCTGCCGCGATTCAGTTGGGCCGCCACCGCCAAGGAACGCGCCCAGAAGCAATCCGCCTATCAGGTGTTGGTGGCGTCCTCCCTCGCCTTGCTAAAACAGAATCAGGGGGATCTTTGGGACTCGGGCAAAGTCACCGGCGATCAAAGCACGCAGGTAACCTACGCCGGCAAGCCGTTGGCAGCGCGCCAGAAATATCATTGGAAGGTGATGCTCTGGGATCGCGCGGATAAGGCTTCCGAGTGGAGTGCGCCGGCCTTTTGGACCATGGGTTTGTTGCAGCCGGCCGATTGGTCGGCGGAATTCATTTCGGTGCGCGACAATTCGCCGGTGCATGCCGACCGGCAGAATCTGCTGTTGCCGCCCGCCCGTCAGTATCGCAAGGAGTTTAATGCCGCGAAACCGGTGCGGCGCGCCACCATTTATGCGACGGCTCTTGGTATCTATGAACTGCAATTGAACGGGCAGAGGGTAGGGGAGGCGTTCTTCGCTCCCGGCTGGACGGATTACCGCCAGCGCGTTTATTACCAGGCTTACGATGTGACCGCGCTGGTGCAAAACGGCCCCAATGCCGTGGGCGCCATCGTGGCCGATGGCTGGTACGCCGGGTATGTCGGGTACGGATTGCTCGTCGGTTACGGACCCAACCAGACGGGCCGCAATATCTACGGTAAGACGCCCGCGCTGCTCGCCCAGCTTGAAGTCGAGTACGCCGATGGCACGCTGGAAACCGTGGCCACCGATCCGACGTGGAAAGTCACCAGCGAGGGCCCCTTCCGCGAGGCCGATCTGCTGATGGGCGAGCGTTATGATGCCCGCCAGGAAATGCCCGGCTGGTCCAAGCCCGGCTTTGACGATCATCAATGGGTGCCCGCCATCCGCGCCGGTGACAACGGCAGCGTGAAGGCCACCTTTTACGAATCCGCTGATTCGGGCAAAGCGAAGCGCCAGCGCGAGGTCGAGTTGGGTTTCATTAAGCCCGCCAAGGTTGAGGCGTATCCCACCGATCCGGTGCGCCTCATCGAGGAGATCAAGCCACTCACCGTGACCGCTCGCACCAACGGCGTGTACATCTTCAACCTCGGCCAGAACTTTGCGGGCACCGTGCGCTTGAAGGTCAAAGGCAAGACCGGCACGGAGATCAAGCTGCGCTACGGCGAAATGGTGCATCCGGATGGCCGGTTGATGACCGAGAATCTCCGCAAGGCGCGGGCCACGGATTATTATATTCTCAAGGGCGATTCCAAGGGCGAAGTCTATATGCCGCGCTTCACGTCGCACGGATTCCAATACGTCGAGGTCACCGGTTACCCCGGCAAACCGAAGCTGGACGCCATCACCGGCCTTGTCCTGCACAGCGACACTCCGCTGACCAGCCAGTTCGAGTGCAGCGATCCCATGGCCAATCGCCTGTTCAAAAACATCGTGTGGACCCAGCGCGCCAATTTCGTCGAGTTGCCCACCGATTGCCCGCAGCGGGATGAGCGCGAGGGCTGGATGGGCGACGCCCAAATCTACGTCCGCGCCGCCACCTACAACGCGGATGTCGCCGCCTTCTACAGCAAGTGGCTGCGCGAAGTGCGCGAGGCGCAACTGCCCAGCGGCGCTTACCCGGATTATTGCCCCTGGCCGTTCCAGCACGGCAAAGCCTACGCCGCGGCCTGGACCGATGCCGGCATCATCGTGCCGTACACCCTCTGGAAAGTGTATGGCGACAAACGCATCATCGAGCGCCAATGGGATTCCATGGTCAAGTTCATGGATTGGCGGCAGCGGGTCTCGCCGGACCGCAAGGGTTACCAGCAACCGGACGCCAACACCTGGGGCGACTGGCTTAACTTAAATGAAAAGACGCCCATCGAATTCATTGACGCCGCCTACTTCAAGTGGGATGCCGACCTCATGGCCCAAATGGCGCAGGCCCTCGGCAAACAAAAGGAATACGACGACTACTACCGCCTGCAAGTGGAAGTCGCCGCCCAATTCAGCCGCGATTACCACGATTACAACGTCCCCGGCGGGATGAAGATCAACACCCAGACCGCCTATGCCCTCGCCATCATGTTTGGCCTGCGCCCCAGCATGTCCTATGAAGCCGCCGCGCGGCTCCTCGCCGAACGGGTCGCCCAGAACGGCCACCGCATGGCCACCGGCTTCCTCGGCACCAAGCCGCTGTTGCCCGCCCTCAGCGCCCACGGCCAGCACGACCTTGCCGTGCGCCTTTTCCAAAGCCGCAAATATCCCTCGTGGGGCTACGAAGTCGAGAACGGCGCCACCAGCATCTGGGAACGCTGGGACAGCTTCACCAAAGAGCACGGCTTCAACGGCGCAGGCGGCAACCAGAACGCCGCCATGAACTCCTTCTCCCACTACTCCTTCGGCGCGGTCTGCGAATGGATGTTCCAATCCCTGGCAGGCATTGACACCGACGGCGTGGGCTTCCGCAAAATCCTCATCCGCCCCCTGCCGCCCACGCCCGGCAGCAACCCGGACCAGACGCCCATCAACTGGGTGCGCGCCCACTACGACAGCCAGCACGGGCGCATCGCCACCGATTGGAAAAACACCAGGGAACAATTTGAACTGCGCGTGACCATCCCGGTGAACACCACCGCCACCGTCCATATCCCCGCCGCCAGCGCGGCCGACGTCACCGAAAGCCGCCAGCCTCTGGACAAGGCCGAAGGCGTCCAAGTGCGCGGCCAGGAAGGCAACGTCGTGCTGCTCGAAATCGGTTCCGGCACCTACAACTTCGTGGCCAAGGGCAAACGGTAGGCGCAGCCCCCACTCATCCCATCTTTCTCTCCCGTTGGGGAGAAGGTGCCCTCAGGGCATCGGTCTGGAATCCAGTTCCTCCGCCACGCGGCGAATACCTTTGGCGACATCGGTCCAAGCGGTGTCGCGGTCTTCCCATTTCTTCACTGGGCGGCCATCTTTGGGTAGTGCCTGCAATTTACTGAACGGCGCGCAGTGCCAGTCGCAATCGCGGAGGATGACCGGGATGACCACGGCTTCCTTTTTCTCGTGGCGCTCCATGGCCCGTTTCATTTCAAGGTCGTAGCAATAATCAGAGGCGATGAAATCGGCGCTGACCAGCAACAGGATGATGTCGGCCTGATTTAGGTGATCATCTATCTGCTTGGCCCATTCTGTGCCAGCCGTAATGCGCCGGTCATGCCAATCGGAGATTTTGCCTTCCCGCTTGAGTAGTTTGAGGTGCGTTTCCAATTTGTCGCGCAAGGTTTCGTCTTTGTGCGAATAGCTGTAGAAGAGTTTGGGTGCTTTCATGGTTTCTTCCTTGGTTTTGGTTGTTTTGCGTACATTGGGCAAATCCACGCCGCTGAGCAATTCAACAACGCTCACAATGATCACATCATCGCCCACCACCTCCGGGAAATCTTTGATGCCTCTGCGTTCAAACGAAACCAGCTTATCATAATCAATCACCACTTCAGGATGTTTAGGCAGCGGCACCTTGGTCTTGACCTCCAAGCGCGGAATGCCAGCGTGGATGCGCTCAAAGTCCATTCGGATGACGGCCAGCAGTCGCCGCCGGCTCTCCGAGCCATCGTCGCGCACGCGCACGACCACCCGCCGGGTGCCAGCCTCGGCCTTGACCATGGCGCGGCAGTTCTCCCAGCGCAAGACCACACCAGTACGCCAGCGGGGCTGCCCTTGGCTGTGGATATGGGAACGGACGATGAACTGCGGCAGCAGCCCTTCCGGCAGAATGTCATAATGATATTCAAAGTTCAGGCATTGTTCCGGCGCGAATTCTTTTTTCAAGTCCGGTTCCTCCTTACCCAGCAGTTCGGGCACCAAGTAGCGGTGCTGATTATCGGGGAAGGCAAAGCAGAGGTGGAATTTGCGCATCAATTCCAACAGGAACTCATGTTTTTCCGGAGGGTATTCCTCGCTGAGGAGAAAGCGTGACAAGTCATGGAGGATCAGCTCGCCCTGCTGTTTGGCCAGCGCGCTGGCGTTGAGGAGACGGTAAATGCCTTCGGTCACCCACCGGGGTTTGAGCACGCTGGTATCGCGCAGGCGGGGATCATCCTTGTAATTGAGCGCGACGCCCAGACAATGCAGAAAACCAGCCAGCTCTTCCTGGGATTTGGAATCCCCTTCGCCCAATCGGGCGCAGGTGGCGCGGAACTGGTCAAAACTGAGGTAATTCACTTTCATTCCCGCCAGTTCATCCTTGATCGCAAACCAGGCCTTCGGAAAGCTGGCGCGCACATTGGTCATCTCGCCCAGCGTCTGCTTAATGCGCGATTCCAATTCCGCAAACCCGGTCGGCGTTCGGCAATCGGTCTTCACATAGCCGCGGATTTGGGGATACTTGGCCTGCAAACCACGGTAATTCAGGTCAAACGAATGCTGGTCAATCTTGTTCTGGACAATGATAACCGGGGAATCGCCGCCAAAGCTCGCAATCAGCTTGAGCCAATATTCCGCATCCAAATCCTCCCCCCCTTCGCGTCCGTTGAGGACCAGTAGGTAGAGGCTGCGATCCGTGAGAAAGAATTGGTGGGTGGCGTGCATGATTTCCTGGCCACCAAAATCCCAGATATTCATCCGCACTTGGTCTTGGCCCACATTGACCTGCCAATCCGAAATCGCAATGCCTTCAGTCTTGTCGGTGGGTTCAAAAATGTTTTTGACGAGGCGATTCACCAGACACGTCTTGCCCACTTCGCCCCGGCCCACCAGAATCAGCTTGGCTTCGTTGAGCGGGCGTTTGCCGCCGCGCAAGCGGAAATAATAATCCAGGATGCTGGCGGGGTTGGCGGGTTTATTCTTTTCGTCGGCATCTCCCCAAGTTGGCCCAAGGATCTCCGGGGGGATACCGAGTTTGGGATTGTCATGCAGGTAAAGCCCTTTAAGTGACTTGAGGTTGCGCAGGCTCTCCGGCAAGATGGGTAGTTGATTGTTGCTAAGTTCGAGTGTCCGGAGCTGGGTTAGTTGGCTGAGGGCTTCCGGCAAGGCAGTCAGGCGGTTGTTGGAGAGGTCGAGCTCTTCAAGTTGGGTGAGTTGGCCGAGGGCTTCAGGTACGGCGGTTAGTTGGTTATTTTCGAGGTCGAGGTACGTGAGTTTGGTCAGGTGGCCAAGGGTTTCTGGTAAGGTGATTAAGCGGTTGTTGCGAAGGCTGAGGCGCTGGAGTTGGGCGAGTTGGCCGAGAGTTTCCGGTAGGGCGGTCAGTTGGTTACCGGAGAGGTTAAGGCGCTGGAGTTGGGCGAGTTGGCCGAGGAACTCCGGCAACATGGTTAGTTGGTTTTCATTGATATGGAGTTCCTCAAGTTGAGTGAGTTGGCCGAGGGTTTCTGGGAAGGTGGTCAGGTTGTTGCCATCTAGGTGTAGAATCCGTAGTTGGGTTAGATGGCTAAGGACTTCCGGCAGGTCCGTCAGGTTATTGCCGGCAAGGTCGAGACGCTGGAGCTGAGTGAACTGGCCGAGGGCTGCTGGTAAGACGGCTAGTTGGTTGCTGGAGAGGTTGAGGTTCGTGAGTTGGACGAGTTGGCCGAGGGGTTCCGGCAAGGCCGTCAGTTCGTTGCCGAAGAGGATGAGTTCCTGAACTTGGGAAAGTTGGGTAATCGAAGCGGGCAGTTCGGTCAGCCCTAGTAGCGAAAGGTTCAGTTCGCGCGCGCCGGATTTCCTGGCCAGCTCGATTTTTGCCTCGGCGATTTCCAAGGGGCTTATAAAGTTATCTTTTTCCATAGCTTCTTTCTCCTGCTTTCGGTCAGCGGTGGTTCGGTGGGGAATTTAGGGTTTTTGCCCGTGCCAGCCAACTGAAAAGTGGTTCCCAACGACAAAAAACTCGTTTGGAAGGGGGAAAAGGTCGTTAATAAAGAGTTTTTTATGGATCGCGACCTCCTTTTTGGCCAATGCGTTTGCCGGACGCTTTGGCGGGGTGGTCTTTTTCCGTGGACGACCGGGGAAGCGTTGGTTGAGTTTGTTGTACCGGCTATAGCCGTTCCATGACCACGAAATGCCCATTCCCGAAATTTTGGTCGGCAAAAGAAGCGTTTTTTGATGATCCGCGTGGGCTGAGTTATCTCCAAAATCGGTAAATACGCATGTTATTTTTTGGCGAGCATGTAAAATCGTGATAAATGTTCATGTACAAAATCAAACATAGGCAAAAATCATGATTTTTGGTCATGTACGATTTTAGACTATAACGAATACCTTCATATACGATTATGTATAATAATGTACATCACAGAAAATCAATATTTTCGTAAGTGTACAATTTTATACATGGCTAAAAACCGTGATGTTTAATGATGTACAATATTGGCTTATGGCAAATACGACGGTAAACATGGATATATAAAATTGGACTGCCACGTTTCCGCATTTGACAGGTCGGTTTGGGTTTGGCAGATTGGCTTCCAAGACTTAATTAACGGCAGTAACTTTTCCGGTCATGGCTGCGTGACAGTAGTTTGCCCGGTTGGCGGTTGGTGATGGGCGGCCAATTGACCGGATATGACATGGATGTTTATGAAAGACTTGTCCCGTTTGTTTGAAGTGCCATTCGACGATCCGCACCTCGGTTTGGGCCATTTGTTGGCCTTTGCCACGGATCATTTGCAGCGGATGATTGCCAATAACCCGGCCTCAGCGCTGGATGCGCGCATCGCAGCCACCCAAGACGCGTTGGCGCAAGTGAACACGTTCTTCAGCGAAGACAACACCAGCCTTGGCCTCCGCAAGGGGCAAAAAATGGCCAAGCGGAAGTTCCGCGCCGGTCTGCGGGCCAAAATCGCCAAACTTGCCGGGGCCGTGATGGCTCGGTACGGCCTGCGCACCGCGCTTTACCTGGAATGCTTTCCGCATGGCCGGCGAAACTTCAACAGGTGTACGGATGACCAATTGGGAACCCATCTGCTGGTGCTTCGGGACCGCATCGCGGCGCACGGAACGGACCTCGGCGCGACGGCGGTGGCGGAGTCGGCGGCGCTGGTCGAGGGCTGGGCGTCCATCCATGCCGCCAGCGAAAGCGCCACGGGTGCGAAGACCGCGACGCAGGAGGCGAAAAAACTGGCCCGCGAACATCTCCAACTGATGCTTTACCTGAACCTGGTGAAGCTGATGGAGCTGTTCCCCCGCCAACCGGAGCGCTGCGGGCTCTACTTGCAACAAAGCTTGCTGCATCCGCGCCGATTATAGCTACGGGCCGTCGTCTTGTTCCTCGTCTGATTCGTTGGGCGGCAAGCCGATGATGGTTTGGCCGGCGGCGTTGTTGATGAGGATTTTTCCACCGGTGTGCGAGGCCTGGGCGAGGACGCCCTCGGTGCCGCCCCAGCGGAGGAGCAACGTGCCGCCGTCATCGGCGGAGCCCATCAGGGCACGGGCCACGCCGAGGTCGTTGAAGAGGGCGAGTTGCCCGCCGTTTTGGGTGGCGGAGAGGGCGGCGCGGCGCGCGCCATCGGTGCCATGAACCATGACGAGCCCGCCATCGGGCTGGCTGCAAATGGTGACGGCGGCCTTGTCTTCTTCAACGCGCTGGAGGTGGATGGAGGAGTTCTTATCATTGCACTCCAGCATCACGCCTTGCTGGGTCTGCGTATTGAGAATGGCAAAGTTGGCGGAGTTGGGCTCGACATTGAGCATGGCCTGGGACTGTTTGGAGGCCTGGATGATGAGGGAAGGATGCTCTTGGAACATGAGAACGATGCGCTCATCTTCCCCCTTACCCGCGAGGGAGAGAATGGTCCCTTTGCCGTGATTCGTGAGCATGAAGCTCTGGCGACCTTCCGAGTCGCAGAGGTTTATTGACGCGCCATCCACTCTGGCTCCCAGGTCAATATCCGTTTTGCCGCAGGACAACGATACATGCGCGCTGGTTTTTTCGGCGCTCAGGAAGACGGATTTTTTGCCATCCTCGTCAAACAGGGTGATGGCGCTGCTTTTCGCAGTGGTTATCAGGCCGGCCATGGTTTCGCTGGTGCTATTGAGCAGGACGGCGCCGCCATCTTCGGTTGCGGCGAGGGTGCCAGTCACGCTGCCATCCGCGCGGTGCACGCTCACCATCCCACCGTGCTCGCCTTTGGCGGTGAGTTTCACCGCCAACTGCTGTTTCGCCGTGATGAGCATGAGTTCGCCGCCGTTTTGGGCGCCGTAAAGGGTACCCACGGTTTTGCCATCGTCTTGCACTACGCTGATGGCGCTGGCTTCGGGCAACGCCTTCATGATGGCACGGGGTTTGTCCGCCGCAAAGACGGCGACGTGGCCGAGGCCGGTCGCGTCTTTGGCGCGGATTTCGGCGGCTTTCTTGAGATCGTGCCCGAAGAACTGACAACTGGCGTTGTTGTCCTCGGTGTCGAGGATGAAGCGCGCCTTGCGATCATCGCCGTAAAGCGTCAGGCTGGGGCCGGTTTCCGAAGCCACGAAAACCGCTTGGAGCCCATCCGCCTTTTCTGGATGCGTCAGAATCAGGCCGGAACAGCGGATGCTGAGGCTGGCGGGTGAATCCGGCCCGTCCGCCGGAGAGATGAAGAGAAACTTCCGCAGCAGAGCCATCTCGGAGCGCAGGTCGGCGAGTTGTTTCGTTTGCGTGGTCAGCAGCGACCGCAGTTCGGCCATCTCCGCCTTCAGTTGGGCGCCTTCCTCGGGAGTCATCATAATTTCTGTGTCCGTTTCAATTTATGGTTAACGCGGCAGAAGTTACACGATGGCCGGGCGGGCTGACAAGCCTGATGCGAGCCATAAATAGGGTTCTGGTCAGGTCTGGGCCGATTTCATGGCTTGTCAGGCCGGGCAATCTAGTGTTCGATACCGCCCTTGGCGCCCCGCAGCATTCACCGATCCTGGATTGGTCCTGCCGCCGGGCGCGAGCTTGAGTGAAACCGAGATTAACAAACGCATTGGAATAATTATGGCTGGCATTGGCGGCACATCGGAAGCGCGCCCGTCGGATTCCCCGACCGGCAACGGGCAAACCTATCGCGGCCCGTTCGCGATCATGACGATCCTGTTCTTTATGTGGGGGTTCATGACGGTGTGGAACGATATCTTGATTCCGCGGTTCAAGGAGGCGTTCACGCTGAATTATTTCCAGGCGATGCTCGTCCAGTTCGCCTTTTTTGGCGCGTACGCCATTGGGTCGCTGATCTATTACGTGATTTCGATGACGTCCGGCGACCCCATCAACCGCATCGGTTACAAGAACGGCGTGATCATTGGTCTGTTGGTGGCCGCCTTGGGCAGCGCGTTGTTTTATCCGGCGGCCATCCTGGCCTCGTACCCGTTTTTCCTGCTGGCGCTGTTTGTGGTGGGGCTGGGGTTCGCCATGTTGCAGATCGCGGCCAACCCGTATGTGACCATCCTCGGGCCGGAGCGCACGGCGTCGAGCCGGTTGAATTTGTCGCAGGCGTTTAACTCGTTCGGCACCACCATTGGGCCGATCATCGGCGGTTGGCTGATCTTCAAGGTCTTCTCCCAGTCGGGTGCGCACGGGGCGGATTCGGTGAAGGTCCCTTACCTCTGCTTCGCGGCGGTGTTTGTCGCGTTGGCGGTCTTTTTCAAATTTGCCCATCTGCCCAGTTTCACGAACCCGGAATCCATCGGGCAGGGCGCCGGGGCGTTGCGGCACCCGCACACGGTGCTGGGGGTGATCGCCATTTTCATGTACGTCGGCGGCGAGGTGGCGGTGGGCAGCGCCATCGTGAATTATCTCGGCTCGCCCCAATTGGGCAGCCTCTCGAATGAGGCGGCCAGCAAGTTCCTCTCGTACTATTGGGGCGGCTTGATGATCGGCCGGTTCATGGGGGCCTTTGCTCTGAGCGAGATGCGCGGTTGGCTGAAGCATCTGCTGGTGGTGCTGGCCCCGCTGGTGGCGTTTTTCATCATCCTGGCCTCCGCCGGGACCGCCAACGCGCTGCCCTACGGCATCTTCCTGGCCATCCTGCTGGTGGCGTTCTTTTTGGGTGAAGCCAGCGCGCACCGCATGTTGGCGCTATTCAGCGGCGTGATCATCATCCTGCTGGCCTGCGCCATGGCGAGCACTGGGGAAACCGCCAAATGGACCGTCCTGGGCGTGGGCCTGTTCTGCTCGGTGATGTGGTCCAACATCTTCTCGCTGGCCATCGAAGGACTGGGGCCGCTCAAGAGCCAAGCCTCCTCCCTGTTGGTGATGGCCATCCTGGGCGGGGCGCTGCTGCCGCCGTTGCAAGGGGCCGTGGCTGACAAGTTCGGCATCCAATCCTCGTTCGTGGTCCCCATGCTCGCCTTTGCCTATATCGCATTCTACGGCCTGTACGGGTATCGGGCTGGGAGAGCCAATGATTTGCGCTAACGCATTTCAATGGTTCAATTTGCCGGTGGTCTGGGACAACCTGGGAAATATCGCTTCAATTTGTTAGCGTTGGCCGGTACCCATCGGTCCGCTGCCGCGCCGTGCCTTGTTCCCGCCACCCTGCCATTGCATCCCCACAGGCTGGACAATCCAACCTCGCGTAGCTATTGTTCCTCCATGCATAAGCATGAAATTCGCGCGTGTCACCGCAATGCCGTCCCCTCCTCTGTGGAAGCGGAGGAGCAATCATGAACGTCAAACTGGCTTATGGCCAAGGCTGGTTGCCGGTGGATTTTCCGGCGGATCGCACCACGGTTATCGAGCCCACTCCATTGCCCGGCCTGCCGGATGAACGTGCCGCCCTGTTCTGCGCCTTGGACGCCCCCATTCAGACGCGTCCCCTGCGCGAATGGGTGCGTCCGGATTCCCGTGTGGTCATCACCTTTACGGACATTACGCGTGCCACGCCCAATCACCGGCTCATTCCGTGGCTGTTGGAGTATCTGAAACCGCTGGTGAAGTCGGAGAACATTGTCCTGATGAACAGCCTCGGCACGCATCGCTCGAACAGCCGCGCCGAACTGGAGCGCATGCTCACCCCGGCGGTGGTGGCGAATTATCGCATCGTGGACAACGAGCCGGAGAATGCGGCGGCGCATGTGCAGTTCGGAAACACGCACGATGGCACCCCGGTGTTGCTTCATCACGAGGTGGCCAAGGCGGATGTGCGCATCCTCACCGGCTTCATCGAACCGCATTTTTTCGCTGGTTTCAGTGGTGGCCCCAAGGCCATCATGCCGGGTGTGGCCCATTTGAAAACCGTGATGAGCAACCATGGTGCGCGCCAGATCGCCGATCCCAACGCCACGTGGGGTATCACGCAAGGCAATCCGATCTGGGAAGAAATGCGCGATATTGCGCTGCGGGTTGGCGACTCTTTCCTGCTCAACGTCACCCTGAACGAAGCGCGTGAAGTGACCGGGCTGTTCGCGGGTGAGCTGCTGGCCGCGCATCGGGCCGGCACGGAATTCGTGCGCTGCTCGGCCATGCAGGCGGTGGCGGCTATGTTCGAGGTGGTGGTAACCACCAACAGCGGTTATCCGCTGGATCAAAATTTATATCAAGGCGTGAAAGGTTTGAGTGCCGGCGCCCGGATTCTGAAGCCGGGCGGGACCCTGATCCTGGCTTGTGAATGCCGGGATGGAATGCCGAACGGGAGTCCCTATGAGCGCTTCCTGAAATCCGCCGCTTCCCCGGAAGAAGTGCTGACCCGGCTGACGCAAGCCAGCGAGGCGGTGCCGGAGCAATGGCAGGCGCAAATTCAGGCATTGATCCAACGGCGCGCCCAGGTACTGGTACACAGTTCCCTGCCGGACGCCCAGCTTCGCGGCGCTCACCTGGTCCCCTGCTCAGACATTGCCACCGTCGTGCGCGAGCGGTTGGCCAACCTGCCGGCAACGGCACGCGTGGCCGTCCTGCCGCAAGGGCCGTTGACGGTACCATATTTGACGGGACGATAATGCCCACGGAAAAACGCAACGCATCGCGGGGATCGTTGCTCAATTGCCCGGAGCCATAAGGCATCCATGCAAAACCTCGGAACGAAGCTCGTCACCAAGCGGTGGGTATCCGCACGAAAAATTGTTGGTACTTCAAAACGCGCAGCGATAGGATTGCCCCATGCAAAAGACGTTAGTTTTATTTAAGTGCGATGCGATTGAGCGGGGGTTGGTGGGTGCCATCCTGGAACGTTTTGAACGGGCCGGGCTGCGCATCGAGGATGGCCGTTATCTGCGTCCCAGCCTGGCGGAGTGGCAGCAGCATTATGCCGATCTGCAAAGTCGCAATGCCCGTGCCTTTGAGCGCAGCACGCAATTCTTTGCCGGGAAACCGGTGTTCGCCATGATCCTTGCCGGTCCCAATGCCATTCTGAAAGTGCGTGCGCTGGTGGGCCCGACCGATCCCCTTAAGGCACCGGCGGGAACGATTCGCGGGGATTATAGTTCTGACACCGTCGAGCTGGCGGACGCGGAATACCGATCCGCCCTGAACTTGGTGCATGCCGCCGATTCCGAGGCCACCGCGTTGCGCGAGATCGCCTTCTGGTTCAAGGCAGGGTGATGACCGTCTGGCAGAGTCGGGGGGCCGTGGCTGGCCAGGTGAGTTGCTTTCCCGAAGCGGTGACCGCCGTGACGTAGTATTCCACATCCTCATTGCCGGAGGGTAATTCAACGGAGAACACCGCGCGCCCGGTATTCTGCGCGAGAACGGTGGCGAAGTTACCCCGGTTCATCCCGCGCCAATGCAGTTCCACGCGTTTGACCGGGGAACGATCCACCACCATCACGCTCAGTTGGATGCGCTCGCCCGCGTTCGCTGAACTGCGAACGGTGGGAACGATGATGCGGGCCGGACCGTGGTAGGTTTTTCCCGGCAAGGTTTCGGGTGGCAGGACTGGTCCCAACACTTCCATGAAAATCCGGTCGTAGAAACTCAGAAAACCCAGCGCCTTGCGGCTGTGTTGTTCCAGGTTGGCGATGGTTCCCAATTCCCCCGGCGTATCGGTGGCCGCGACCAGACTGGACATCATTTCCTCCCAAGCGCTTGCCAGTTTGATACGCAGGCCCATGGCCGTCTCGGCCAGGGTTTTCTGTTTGACGGGGTCTTTTTCTTTCAGCAGCACAGCCATGGCGGCATCGAGTTCTGCGCGCACGCCGCCGACCATCGCCGCCGTCTGCTGGTATCGGAAGGTGTTCAACCAGTAATCAAAGCGCTCCAGGTTGCCCGCGCCCTGCACTTTGGACCGCAGCGCGGACAGTTCGGCAACGAACGCATATTCTTCCGGCGCGGATTTGAGCGGGTTAAGATTGCCCGGCCCCCGGTTCCAATGGGTGGACTGTGGCAAGTTCAGACCGTCTATCCGGGTAAATATTTTCCCAGCCGGCACTGCCACTGCATCTCCGAAGTGTGCGCGCGCGAAATCCACATAGAATTCCTCGATCGGCATCGTTCGACGGCGTTCGACGGTGCCCGGCTTGTCGTTGAAGCCGTCGCGCTCATAGCCGGCGATGACTTCGTAGCCGCATTTCACTTTGCGCGTGATGGGTTGGCCGGTCGCGGTTTTGCCGTCAATGATCACCGCGGAGACACAGGGTTCGCCCTTAAGGCGGGGGAATTCTAGGAAAAGATGGCCATTGGTCACGGTGTTCCATTTGAAGGATAAATCCAGCGCGTGATGCCGCCCCACACGCTCAAAAATATCCAGCCGTTCGAGCACAGTTTTGCCCTGGAGCTTGATGCCGAATACGCGCTGGCCTGCCTGCGTGCATTTCGCTTCGTTAAATTTCAACGTGACGGTGTAGATGCCGTTGGGCATGTCCAGATCGTACCCGTCCAAATTCTCGCGCATGGTTTGGTACAACAGGCTTTCCAGGGTGCCTTCACAAGGATAATCAGTCTGGTAATTACGTCCCCCCAGCGGACCTTGTCCCCGTGATTTGACGCGCACATCCCAGTCGAGCGGGACGTATGATTGATCCCAGGCTGCCGCCGCTAACGCGGCGACGTTGGGCGCGAGGATTTTGGTGCGCCAATGAATGCCCAGCAGACCGGTACATCCAAGTTGGCGGGCATCCGCCGCGTCGTAGCGCATGCGGGCGGCCCAGAGTTGTGGGGCGCACAAGTTCGGATCGTTCTCCATCCAGGGAATCGCCCACTTGGGGCGGCCTTGGAGCGTGGCGAAACCGCCTTCCACAAGATCGTGTCCCACCTCGCGGTTGATGCAGCTCATGGGGCTGGTCTTCGGCAGTAGTCGGTCCAGCGCGGTGCGGTCGTGTGCCGGGCCCAGCACCCAGCCGGAGGTGGCTAGCGTGAACGGGGCACCCAGCGATTTAAGGGCGTCGTCCGCCGCCTGAATGTCACGCGCGGCAGCGGTGAATAGTTCCGGGTGCGTGGTCTCCCAGGTCCAGAATTCCGGGGTCCATAGCCAGTAATAATCGAGCGGGTGGGTTTTGAGAATCCGGCGGAACATGCCTTCGTATAATTCGCGTACCACCGCCAGATCTTTGGGATCTTTGCCCAGCTTCTTGAGATGTTCCTGCAAATCCTGCGGGATGGTCAACGGCGTCTCGGTGCCGATGCAGGTTTTTACGCCCAGCCGTTTGGCCAGGGTGAACGCGTCGTGGAGCAGCGCGCCGGTGCGATTGAACAATTCGTTGCATTGCTCCACGCCCTCCGGCGCGGGCATTAAGCCTTGTTGCACCGGGTGCCCGTAGGCATCGGCGGCAAAAAGTTGGTCCGCGCCGCCGGTAAATTCGCTGGTCAACATGGCTTTGTAGCCCCACGCGCCGGGACGGAGCGTGTTCGCCCACAAAGTTGGGTAGCTAAAGCGCACGCGCCCTTGGGCATCCTGATCCTGCGGCAGGCCTATCCACACCAGCGGTTCCGCGTGCGGATGACCTTCGGGATAACAGTGCATTCCCAGAAAGTTCATGCGCAATTTGGACAGTTGCCCGATGTATGCCAGGTAGTCGTCGCGCGTCCACCAGTCCGGCCCTTCGGGAAAATCATGAAACGGTTGGATACCGCGAATGCTAAACAGCGGTTTGCCAGTTTCATTGGCTCCCGGCAGATTACCTTTGAGCGGCTCATCCGGAATCACATCGCCATGCAGATAGAAACGCACCCCCAGCAATTCGCAATAGCGGTAAGCCCCGTACAACAACCCGCGATCATCTCCCCCGATAATACAAATCATCCGGGGACCGGATGGAACCGTGTGCAGCCAGAATTGCTCCGTCGCCAGCGGTGGCACGTTGGTGGCCAGATTCCCGGGAATATTTTTCAGCAACGGATCATTCTGGCGCAGCAGTAGCAGCACCGTGGTGTCGCTTTGCGTTGGCAAACTCGCGGCGATTTCCGCGTAGCTGCCGGTGCGCAGATAGAGGTAACGCCGTAGTTCTCGGGCCGCCAACCTGGCCTCAAAGGAAGATTCATTGGGTTGCACCACGACCACTTTGGCACCGGCCAGCACGGGCGCGGCGGACAGTGCTTCGGACCAGATCATGACCGATGCTGCCATGATTCCAAACCAGGACCATACCAAAGTTGTGTGCCAAGTGCGTTGCATGGGACGATTATGGCACGGAAAAACGGTGGATTGTCAATCCCATGAAATGACTTTAAGACATTGAGCACGAACTCGAAATAGAATGAACTGCGGCATTGGGTTGCAACTTGATCCGCTGATGTTATGCTCCCACCTTATGAAACGTTGGTTGCTTGGTGGTGCGCTCTGCCTGACAGTTGCCGCGACCGCCGCAGAAATAAAATTTGATTTTGGCGCGACGCCAGTCGGACAGGTGCCGACTGGCTTTCGCTCCGCATTATGTGGTGCTGGCACCACTGGGCAGTGGCAGGTGGTCATGGAGTCCGCTCCGTCCATGTTCAAGCCGGTGTTTGGCACCAATTCCGCCAATTATCGCGCGGTGCTGGCGCAGACTTCCGCCGTGCCTGGTGAGGAACGGTTTCCGCTGTTGCTCTACGAGCGTGATTCGTTTGCTGATTTTACCTTCAGTGCCAGGTTCAAAATTGTGGCCGGTCAGGCGGAACAGATGGCAGGACTTATTTTCCGTGCCCAGGATGAGCGGAATTTTTATGTCTTCCGCGCCAATGCCAAGGATGGCAACGCGCGTTTCTACAAGGTGGTCAATGGCGGGCGGACGGCGCCAATCGGCAATACCCTGAGTGTCTCCAAAGGGGAATGGCACCAATTGAAAGTGGAATGCCAGGGGAACCAAATCAAATGTTATTTTGAGACCAATCTGATTGGCGGCGGTTTCATTGATACGACGTTTACCTCCGGGAAAATTGGATTCTGGACCATGTCCGATTCGGTCAGTTATTTCGCGGACGCTATGGTCGCCTACACGCCGAGCGAGCGACCCGCTCAAGCGCTACTGCGGTTGACGATGGAGAAGAATCCGCGCCTCAAAGGACTCCGGCTTTATGCTCCCAACCCCACCAATGGGGTGCTCGTGGTAGTGGCGGCAACCGATCCACGGGATCTGCAACTTTCGGCCGGTCCGTCTGAGCAGAATGCGTTTGCCAAGGGACTGGTGTATCACCTCAAAGAAGGGGATAAAATGTCCGTCTATTTGCCGCTGCATGATCATAATGGTGACACGATGGCGGTCACACGGATTACGATGCAATCGTTTCCCGGACAAACGGAACAAAACGCCATGGCGCGCGCCATTCCCATTCTCAAGGAGATGGAAGCCAGCTTGATCTCACTGGATGGCCCGCTGCGTTAGCACCTCGGACGGGGCAGGGGACCTGCTTCAGGAAGCGGCCCGAAAAATACGATTCGCCTCTTCGAGGGATTCTTTGGACCCGATATCAAACCACAGGCCCGGCACTTTCCAGGTATGGAACGGGGTGCGAGTATAGAGCCATTGGACGAGGCGACCAGGTTGGTCCGGGTTGTTTTTCTCGGCGATATATTGGCGGATTAATGGCAAAACCTGACGGGGATAATAGTATAAGGCAATGCCGGTAAGCGTGCTCTTGGGTTGTGCTGGCTTCTCTTCGAAAAAGGTGATCTGACCTTCGGCATTCAGCGAGATGGCGTTATATTTCTTGATCTCTTCCAGGCTGCCCACGTCATAGACCGCTAGCACGGGTGTTTTTTTCTCGCGGCAACAACGGCCAAAGCCATCCAGCTTTTGGCTGAACAGGTTGTCTCCCGCAACGACCATCAGGTCGTCATCCACCTGCTGCGAGGCGATCACAAGATGGAGGTCGCCAATGGCACCGAGTTTATTGCTATCGTCGGTCGAGCCGTCATTGATCACCTTAAAATCAAACCCGGTGGTTTGGCGGGCGCGATAAGCCGATGACCACTCTTCAAACTGGCCGGCGAACTTGGCATTGGTGACGATGTAAACCCGCTCGATATCTGGAATAGGTGCGAGATTATCCATCACGTACTCAATCATGGGCTTGCCCGCCACGGGCAACAGTGGCTTGGCACGGGTCAACGTGAGCGGGTAAAGACGGGTGGCATAACCGGCGGCAAGAATAACGACTTTCATAGTAGTTTAATAATCAAACAGGCTTGGCGCCACGGCGCGCGCCAGATTTTGTGAGCGACGTAAAATTTCCTGGCCACATTCGCAGCCGAGCGCAAACTCGGCCAGTTCCCTGGCTTCGGGCATTTTAAGACGCCGGATGATGAACTTGATTTGCGGCACCATGGCGGGCGAGGCGCTTAATTCGTCCACCCCCAGCCCGAGCAGCAGGGGAGTCATGACGGGGTCACCCGCCATTTCCCCGCAAACGCCAACCCATAACCCTTGTTGGTGGGCGGCGAGCACGGTGGTGTGAATGAGCTGCAACACAGATGGATGAGTGGGTTCATACAGGTGGGCCACTTTCTCGTTCATGCGGTCCACCGCCAGCGTATATTGTATCAAATCGTTGGTGCCGATGCTGAAAAATTTCACCCGTTTTGCCAGCGCATTGGCGGCCAGCGCGGCGGAGGGAATCTCAATCATCGCCCCAATTTCCATTTTGTGATCGTACGGCACGCCGTCACGGCGCAACTCATCCTGGCATTGTTCCAGCAGCGCGTTAGCCTGATCCAGCTCATGGATGCCTGAGATCATGGGGTACATCAGTTTGACGTTGCCGCTGACGCTGGCGCGCAAGATGGCCCGCAATTGAGCCTTGAATACCTCCGGCTGTTGGAGGCAGAAACGAATCGCGCGCCAGCCGTAAAAGGAACTGGCTTCACGCGAGATGTTCACATGGCTGAGAAACTTGTCGCCGCCCAAATCCAAGGTGCGAATGACGACCGGGTGCGGCTTGAGCGCTTCAGCCATGCGCTGGTATTCCTGATATTGTTCTTCTTCCGTCGGCGCGGTGTCGCGATTCAAAAACAAATACTCGGTGCGGAATAGTCCCACCCCCTCCGCGCCGGAAACTTTGACTGCCTCGGTGTCGTCAGCGCCTTCGACATTGGCGGAGAGCAGGAGCCGGTTGCCGTCGAGGGTCAACGCGGGTTGATCCCGTAAATCCCGCAAGTTTTCGTGTAACGATAATTGCTTGCGCACCAGTTGCCCGTATTCAAACAGGGTCTGATCCGTCGGATTAAGGATGACGATGCCGTTAAAACCGTCCAGCAGGGCGTATTGGCCGGAAACAATTTCCAGCGTGGCTTTCTCCAAGGCCACCACTGCCGGAATTTGCATAGCGCGGGCCATGATGGCCGTGTGTGAGGTGCGACTGCCAATATCCGTGGCAAACCCCAGCACCATCTTTTTATTCAAGGCGGCGGTGGTGGAGGGGGTCAGGTCCTGGCTGACGATAATGCAAGGCTCGGAGAGGCTGCCCAACTGACCCTCATCCAGGCACCCCATTAAATTATTCAGGACGCGCGAGGTCACGTCCTTCAGGTCGGACACTCGTTCCCGCAAGTATTCGTCCTCCATGGCGGCCATGGCGGCGGAGTATTTTTCGGTGACCTGTTGAAAGGCAAACTCTGCGTTCATGCGTTTCCGCTGGATTGCCCCGAGGACTTCCTCGGTGATCATGGGGTCTTCGAGCAGCAGTAGGTGCGCGTCGAAAATCATCGCGTCCGTTGCTCCCATGCTCTGCGCCAGATGATGCTGTAAGGCCTGGATTTGCCGGCGGGAGAGCATCAAAGCTTCCTGGAAACGATGGATTTGCTCCGGCACTTCCGCATCGGACAATTGCAGGTGTGGAATCGTCTGCTCGCGATTGCTCAAGACCAATACTTTGCCCCGGCAGACCCCGTTTGAAACAGGAATGCCGCGCAAGACACGCTCACTTGTTGTCCCGGTCCCAGACATGTTGGTGGGGTTATAGCGTGTTTCACGGCGCTTGAAAAGAAATAAAAGACCGTGATTGTGGCTCCGTCAATTGTGCGTTTTAAACAACTTACCTTCTGAATTGAAATTGACGCCAGGCGGAGCTTATTCTATAAACACATTGCTGCCGACTAAGTTTGAGCGGCGTGAGTTGAGTTGAGCTGATAGTGAATCGTGGGGGCGTGGCAAATAGTGAAAATTTTAATTTTAATTATGAAAACAATGTTCAAATCGCTGGCGGCACCGGCCGCTCTGCTAACCTTAACTACGCCATCCTTGGCGGCGGATTATGCCAACAACCCGGCGTACGCCGGGCATCCGTTTGAAACCCAGTTGTGGCACGGCTTGGTGCTGGCGCTGATGTATGCCACGGTGGGCGCCATGTTGTTATTCCTAAGCTTTAAAGCGATTGACAAAGCCATCACGAAAATTGATCTCGAAGGCGAAATTCTGAAGGGCAACGTCGCCGCCGCCATTTTCTCCGCTGGCATCCTGATCGGCATGGCAATTATTCTGGCGGCGGCGATTGGTTGAACAACATCCTGGTTTTTACCCGAGGATGTCATGAAACCACGCAAAGCTTCGCAGCAGGTCACCTTGGTGTTGTCCGGTGCGCTTACGCTGGTCACCGTGGCGGGATGCTCGCGGTCGGTACAGCCGCCCTTGATGAATGTGCAACTGGAAAAGGACACCAACCAGTACACGAACAACACGCAAGTCGCCGGGCGCGGGTATTATCATTCGCATTCGGGCATCTGGTATCCATTCCCTTGGGGACACTACGATTCGCGTTACGGCTATTTTTATGACGGGCAATGGAGCGCCCAACCGCGCATGGGGCCGCCGCCCATGATTGCCTCAACCCCAAAAGGCCTTGCCAGTCTGGCTCCGCAAAGTCGCAGTAGCAGTTCATACGGCGGTTCCACGCATAGCAGCAGCCACTCCAGCGGCAGCATCAGCCGTGGCGGCTTCGGCTCCTCGGGGCATTCCGCCAGCTCTTGAACCGATGCAACGTCATCCCATTACCCCGCGGCCCAACTGGCAAGCCACGGTCGAAGAGCAAGGGCTCACGTATCATACCTTGGACGGAGCGCCGTATTGGCATGAGTCGGCCTATTACGAGTTGACCAGCGAGGAGGTGGACGCGTTGGAGCAGGCCGCCAACGATCTGCATGCGTTGTGCATCGCAGCCGCGGAACAGGTCATTCAGCAGAAACGCTGGGATGAATTGGCGATTCCGTCGGCGGCGGTACCAGTCATCTTGAAGTCCTGGGAACGGGATGACTTCAGTCTTTATGGACGGTTTGATTTTGCGTATGACCCGGCCTCGGGACCGCCGAAATTGTTGGAATACAATGCGGATACGCCAACGGGGTTGGTGGAAGCCGCTGTGGCGCAATGGTATTGGCTCCAGGATCAATTCAAGGATTCCGACCAGTTTAATTCGGTCCACGAACGATTGATTGCAGCCTGGCAGAAATTGAAAAGAACTGGGGCGGAACGGGTACACTTGGCGGGGATCAAAGAACATTTGGAGGACGCCCAGACAGTGTTGTATCTCCAGGATACTTGCCACCAGGCTGAGCTGCTTGAAAAGCAGCTTTTCATTGAGGACATTGGATGGGATGCCCGGCGGAAGGTGTTTGTGGACCTTGATAATGAAGCCATCGAGACCTTGTTCAAACTGTATCCGTGGGAATGGCTGTTGGCGGAGGAGTTTGGCCAGCATTTGGCCCTGGAATCTTGCCGGATGATTGAGCCTGCCTGGAAAATGCTCCTTAGCAACAAAGCGTTGCTCCCCATCCTTTGGGAACTGTATCCTGAACATCCGAACCTATTGCCTGCCTATTCTGCTGAGGCGAAGCCGGCGGAACTCGACAGTTATGTGTTGAAACCGAAGCTGGGACGCGAGGGAGCCAATGTCAAAGTGGTCATCTGCAATCGGACCATGGCGGAAACCACGGGAGATTACGGCCAGGAAGGGTTTATCGCCCAGGCCTACGGACCAGTCCCGACCTTTGACGGCTACTTTCCTATCATGGGCGTGTGGATGGTGGATCACGAAGCCTGTGGATTGGGCATCCGGGAGGATACCAACTGGATCACCAGCAATACCTCTCTCTTCACGCCCCATATTTTTTAAACTCCGGCGGGTTTGGTGCGGGCAGCGTAAAAGGACCAGGCGATCCGCTATCGGAAATTGCGGAACAGACAGCGGCACCCACCGTTAAAATCAAAACCGGCGGATCAAGCGATCCGCCGGTTTTGGTGCATTACTCTGCCTGGCGAACATCAGGAGCAACCGAGACTTTCTCCACAATTTAAACATTTATAACAAGCCCCATTGCGCACGGCGACATGGCCGCAGTTCGGGCAGGTGGGGGCATCCCCCTGGTTGACAATCATGCGCGTAAGTTCATTGCCCCTCGGCGGGGTGACCACTTCCGCTTTTACCAGAATATCAGTGTCGTTTGCCATGGGTAGGAGCCCAGGCACCGGGCGGTTTACCGCTTTTTTGACTTCCTCGAGCAGACCGGGAATGGCCAGTTCTTGCTGGTTGGTATTCGTTGAATTGGCCTCACGATAACCAGGGATGAATTGCAGCGCCATCCAGCGGAAGACATAATCTATAATGGAGGAGGCACTGCGAATTTCCGGGTGTTTGGTAAAGCCACTGGGCTCAAAGCGCTGGTGGGCGAATTTGCGGACGAGCGCTTCGAGCGGCACGCCGTATTGCAGGGACATGCTGGTGAGGGTGCCGATGCTGTCCATTAGGCCGCCGATGGTGGACCCTTCCTTGGCCATGGTGATGAACAACTCGCCGGGTTGACCGTCCTCGAACAGGCCGACGGTGAGATAGCCTTCGTGCCCCGCGACATCGAATTTATGAGTGATGGCGGTGCGGGTTTCAGGCAACCGCCGACGCAACGGCTGGTTGATCTGGTCATGGAGCCGGGTAATTTCGGCCTCCAGCATGGCGTTGCGCGCCTTCAGAGGTTCCACCTCCGGAGTTTTCTCCGCCGTAGCCGCATTTTTCTTGGTATTAAGCGGTTGGGAACGTTTGGAGCCATCGCGATAGATAGCCACGCATTTGAGGCCCATTTCCCAAGCGTTGACGTAGGCGTCGCGAATGTCCTTGACCGTGGCTTCGTTGGGCAGGTTGACGGTCTTGGAAATGGCCCCGCTGATAAACGGCTGGGCGGCAGCCATCATCATCAGGTGGGCCATGTAATGAATACTGCGCTTGCCTTTGGCGGGTTTGAACGCGCAATCAAAGATCGGTAGATGCTCGGGCTTGAGGCCACTGGTAATTACCGCTCCATTGTCAGTGACATCCTCGATGGTGTCGTGTTTGGCAATGTGGGCGATGATGGCTTGGAGTTCGTTTTCCGTATAACCCAAACGCCGTAGCGCGTCCGGCACGGTGCGATTCACAATTTTCAACGAGCCGCCGCCGGCCAGATTTTTGTATTTGATCAGCGCGATGTCCGGTTCGATGCCGGTAGTATCGCAATCCATGAGGAAGGCGATGGTGCCGGTAGGGGCCAGCACGGTGACCTGCGCGTTGCGATAGCCGGATTGCTGACCGCGTTCCAAGGCGCGGGTCCAGCAGGTGCGCGCCTCTTCTTTGAGGTAAGCAAACTCGCGGCTGGGCTGGATTTTTTCAACGGCGTCGCGATGCTGTTTGATGACGCCCAGCATGGATTCGACGTTGTCCCGGTTGATGGGGGTGGGTACGTGGGTGCAGCGGGCATCGCGGTAGCCGGGGAATGGGGCCATGACACCGGCGATTTCCGCGGATTGTTCGTAGGCGTAGCCGGTCATGATGGCGGTGATGGCGCCAGCCAAGGCACGCGCCTCATCGGAATCATAGGAGAGACCGTAATCCATAATCAACGATCCGAGGTTGGCGTACCCCAGACCCAGCGTGCGAAAGGTATGTGAATTCTCAGCAATTTCCTTGGTGGGATAGCTGGCATTGTCAATCAGGATTTCCTGCGCAGTAATGTAGATGCGTACGGCTGCCTTGAACCGCTCGACATCAAAAACGCCGTCTTCGCGTTTAAACTTCATCAGGTTCAACGAGGCCAGATTGCAGGCGGTGTTGTTGATGAACACGTATTCTGAGCAGGGGTTGGTGGAATGAATCGGCTCCGTGCCCTTGCAGGTGTGCCAGCGCTGAATCGCGCCGTCGTATTGCAGTCCGGGATCGCCGCAGACCCAAGTCCCTTCGGCGATTTTTTCCAACAGGCGGCTGGCATCCTTCTTCGCAATCGGCTGGCCGCCAATGACCGTGCGGGTCCACCATTCCTTGCCTTCCAGCGCCGCGCGCATGAACTCATCGCTGACACGCACGGATAAATTTTCGTTCTGATACATCACCGATCCATAGGCTTCGCCGTTGAACGAGCCGTCGTAACCCTGTTCGATCAGTGCCCAAGCCTTGCGCTCTTCCCGGGCTTTGGCATCAATGAATTCCTCGATGTCGCCATGCCAGTCGCGCAGGGTGTTCATCTTCGCGGCACGGCGGGTTTTACCGCCGGATTTGACGACGTTGGCCACCTGGTCATACACCTTAAGAAAGCTAAGCGGGCCGCTGGGTTTGCCGCCGCCGGACAGTTTTTCCTTGCTCGAACGGATCGGGCTGAGATCGCTGCCGGTGCCGGAACCGTACTTGAACAGCATGGCCTCCGAATGCGCCAGTTGCATGATGGATTCCATGTTGTCGGCCACGGATTGGATGAAGCAGGCGCTGCCCTGCGGGTATTCATACTGCGTGGTGGCGCGTTCCGCTTCGCCTGTTTTCTCATTGAAGAACCAATTACCGCGTCCGGAATTCTTGCCGATGTGGTATTGATGAAACAGGCCGACGTTAAACCAGACCGGCGAATTAAACGCACCATACTGGTTCAGGCACAGCCACGTCAGCTCTTCATAGAAGAGTTCGCCATCCGCCTTGCTGAAATAACCGTCCTTGATACCCCAATCCGCGATGGTGCGGGTGACTCGATGAATCAATTGGCGGACGGAATATTCGCGTTCCCCGGTCTTTTGGGGATCACCGTAAAAATATTTCGAGCAGACCACTTTTGTGGCAAGCCCGGACCAAGTCTTGGGAACTTCGACCCCCTCCTGTTTAAAAATGGCCTTGCCATTGTCATCGGTAATTTCGGCCGTGCGTTTCTCCCATTCCACCTGGTCAAACGGACTGACTTTGGAGGTGCTGAATACGCGTTCGAGTTTCAGGGCTTTTTTACCACCTGCGGACCGGGCGGAGCGGGAGGCGGAAGTTACAGTTGTGCGACGCCGCGTCTGCACTGGTGAAGACGACACCACTTGTTCACGTGTATCAATCATAGCTAAAATCTCGTTAATGTTTTGGAAGCGGTTCCCATGGCCAACTCTGGCCAAGGAAAGGGCTAACGTCACCCAACTACCAAGGATACTTCAGCATCGCTGTCGACGCAAAAGACCCCATTAGTTGGGGGGCAAAGGGCAACATACTACAATAGGTTGTGGTGACAAGAATTTTTTTGAAAATTATTTCTTCACGCTTTATTCCCCATTTTGGGATGGCTAAGTCCCCGGAAATAAGGCAGTTATCATCCGTTGGTGAATAACTCAAAACCAAGCGGTGAATAAAATCATCTGCGTTGGCGAGGTTTATCCGGACCTGCTTTTCGGCGCACGGGTTCGATGGTTTTGGGGCGCGCGCGCGGGGCCAGGACAACGGGACACCCCTCGTAACCAAACGCTTTTCGCAACGCATTCTGCAAATACTTCTCGTAGGGCGGCGAAAATAGCTCTTTGCGGTTCACAAACAGCAGGAACGTTGGCGGCGCGACTTGGGTCTGGGTGGCGTAAAATAACTTGAGAAAATGCCCTTGGTCACTGATCGGTTGGCGGCGTTCGATGGCGTCTTGCACGACGCGGTTGAGGATGGCCGTGGGGACTTTCTGCTGGAGTTGGGCGGCGACGAAGCGAATGGCCTCAAGTAGGCGATCCAAGTGGAAACCGGATTTTGCCGAAGCGAAAATGACTGGTGCAAAATCAAGAAAAAACAAATTTTTATGCACCCATTCGCTGAAATTTGCGAGCGTGGACGATGCTTCCCGGGTGCCGCGCTGGGGCCGGAGGTCTTCCTTCTCCCGCGCCGCGCGCACGTCGTCCTCCATTAAGTCCCATTTGTTAACCACGATGACACACGCCTTTTTTTGCTCCATAATGATGTCGCCGATTTTCTTGTCCTGTTCCAGGACGCCCATTTCGGCGTCCAGCACCAGCACAACAATATCACAGCGGGCGATGGATTCCTCGGCGCGTTGGACGCTGAAAAACTCGACGGTGTCGTCCACCCGGTTCCGTTTGCGCATGCCGGCGGTGTCAATTAAGATATATTTCTGCCGCACCCCCTCGGTGTCCACCTCGAACGGCACGTCAATCGCGTCGCGCGTGGTGCCGGGAATGGGGCTGACAATGACGCGCTTGGATTGGGTGAGCGCGTTGATGATGGACGACTTGCCGACATTGGGTCGCCCCACGATGGCCAGTTTCACCGGCGCGCCGGAAACGGCGGCGCCTTCGATGACCGGGGTTTCGGTAACTTCCGCTTTTGGCAGGCCCGCCAAGGCAGCGTCTAGCATCGGTTCGAGGCCGCGGTTGTGCAGTGCCGACACCGGAAACACCGAGGCGAAGCCGAGCCGTGCAAAATCGACACTTTTCTCGTCCACCTCACTGGAATCCGCCTTGTTGGCGGCTACGAGGATGATTTTTCCGGATTTGCGCAGTCGCGCGGCAACTTCGATATCCAGTGGCACCAAACCCTCCTTGAGGTTCACTACGAACAGGATCACATTCGCCGAATCAATGGCGATTTGCACCTGTTCAAACGCGGCCCGGGTGAGCGCATCCTCCGTTTTCTCGCCCCGCAGCAGGCCGATGCCGCCGGTATCTACCAACGTGAACGGATTCCCGTGCCACTCGGCTTCCGCGATTACGCGATCACGAGTCACACCGGGTTGATCATGCACAATGGCGATGCGCCGCCCGACAATCCGGTTAAACAGCGCGGATTTGCCGACGTTTGGCCGTCCCACAATGGCAATAATACCTGTCATGGGTACCAGGATGCATGAAAAGGCGGCTTAAGAAAAGCTTAAAACCAAGGAGGATGATGGCGGGGCTGACGGCGGCAAGCCCAGCTTGGGCCGCGATGGTGCAGGACGGCTCGTATTATTAGCGAATCAGTGGGCGTCTCTGGAAAATAACTCAGCTCGCATGGGGATGACTTTTCCTAAATCGAAAATCTGGACATGGTTCAATTGTTGCAAGGCTTTCGTGGTGGCTGGGTCATTCATGCCGTAGTTGTTCCAGTATTGCACTAACCCATTTGTTCCGACCAGGTCGTTGGTGAGGTCGGAGAGAATCAATAGGGAACAACTGTGTTGGAGTTGCTGGCGTAGCGCTTCGCACTGCTCCGGCAGGAACTGTTTGCTGCCGGGCTCCAAAAACCAAAACATGGGCTTGGGTTGTTTTAGCCCGAAGTAGTAGGCCCACTTGGAGCCCATCGGGGCGATGACCATAGGCGAATGGGTCGGGCATGACGCCTTTTGGAAAAGTGTCGCACGAAACCAGCGAAGCTCCTCCGCCTGCTCATCAGTCAGGCTCAACCACCGGTTTTCATGAAATGCAACCCGATGGAAGGCAAGGGTATTGGCTGGTGCTGGCGGTTTGCCTGTAATGAAGCGAAAGCCTTGTTGCATATACCCTTGTTGGTACGTCAGGTGGAAGACGGCGAATAACAAACAGAACCATTTCAATTCGGTGCGCGTCAGCTCCTGACAAGTCGCCGGTAAGATCGCAAACAGCAAAGCACCATAGTAGTAGTAATGGCAGTTCATGCCCAGATACCCCGAAATATGGGCGAGCAAAAACCAAGTGAAGAAGATGGCCGCCACGGGGGAAGCAGCGTTGGGCTTGCGCAGTATGTGCCGGACGAACACGAACAGCCCCAAACTGAATCCCAATAGGATGGGGGCCTGTAGGGACAGGAATTCGGGCAGATTGGTGATTTGCGGAACGCGAGTGCCAGCGACCTGTGAATACCCGTGTTTCACGTATAACGGAAACGCGCTTTGCCAGGCGAGGTGAAGATTGCTGAGGCTGGCCAGCCACAAACACTGAAGCACGGTGGCAGCGATGATGCAACTGCCCAGGAAAAAATACACCCACAGCCCGCGATTTCTCTCCGCGTTCCGTGATCGTATCATGGCGGGAAGGTCGGTCAGAAACAATGCACCCAAGGCCAGGACCGGACTGAAGAATTTAATTAACTGGAGGAGAAAAAGTAACAGACCGAGGAATATCGCGCGTCGTTTTGATATGGTCACTGCGGATTGGCTCAGGAAGAAGACCGCGCTGACCCCGAGTATTTCCAGATAAAAATAGACCGGAAAGGCGGCGCTGGTCGGCAGCAGGGGCCAGGCAAACAGTCCAACCATGACTGCCGTAAGCGGCGCCCCGGTTTTTTTCCAGGTCCCCAGGACCAAAAGGAGCCAGGTTATAAATGCCAGGCCATACTGCACTTGATAATACTCCAGCGGATGGAACTTCACTGGGAGAACCAGGGCGAAGAAATACACGGCTAGAGGTCCGTATGGCCAAGTGAAATCCCGGTAAGGGCACTCGGCCTGCTGTACCGCGGCGATGGAGTAAAAATAATGCCCATAATCATTGCGCAGGTTGCCGGCGCCACTGAAGTATTCCTCATGGCCATGGAATAACGCCCAACCCTGCATCAGCGTTAGCGCCGCGAGAATGACTACCGCAATGGCACCCAACCCCGTAAAGGCGGGGGCACGACAGTCTGTGCATTTATTTTCGAGTATGTTCAAGGCACCATGAGGATTCTACCAGCCGCGTTTTATCCAAACAACCAAAACACCAGCGGCAAGATGAGCACCAGATACAGCGCGGTGTTGGTCACGAACAGCACCGAGGACTCCTGCGGTTTCAGGCCGAACATGTTCGCCACCGCCACGCTGGTGACCGCCGTCGGCATGAAGGATTGCACCACATAGACGTTCCAGCGCAGGTCCGCAAAGCCCCAGGGCGTTAGTTGCGTCAACCACGCCAGGCCCAGGCCCGTCACCGCGCCCAACCCAAAGCGCACCACGCCCAGCCAGGCAATCATCCGCCATAACGGCAGCACCTTCGAGCCGTGCAACCGCAGCCCAATCGCGAAAAACGCCATCGGCGTGAAGGTATAAACCATGATGTCCACCAAATGCCAGTCGGCCACGCATTGCGGACGCCGCACCCCGGCGGCGGAGATGAGGATCGCGAGGACGTTGATCGGCAGGCCGATGGAGCGCCAATCCAACAGGCTGCGCCGCATCAACTCTCCCAGCGTGCCTTGCGGTTGCGCGCTGGCAAAGTGCCGCGCCAGCGGATAGATTAGCACCACCACCAGCGGCACAAACACCACAAAGTAAATATTGGCCAGCCCCAACGCCTGTTCCCCGTACAGCAGGTACAGGATGAACGCCCCCATCGTGAAACCATTATTGCCCAGTCCGCCCGAGACCGCCAGCAACCCGCGTTCAGCGCGGTCGCGCGTGACCATTGGGGTCAGCGCCAATCCCAGGAACGTCATGACCACGACGTGCGTGCAGGCCATGATTGGCAGCATCGCATCACTGGCTTTCAGCGAAGTGCCCCACACGGTGAAAAATCCCACCAGGGGATAACCGAATACCGCCACGATCGTCATCAACCATTCGCCCACCCGCTCCTCGATCCAGCGCTTTCGGCGGCAGGCGTAGCCGGCCAGCGTCGTCAAAATAATGACGGCGGCGGTGAGGATGAATTTCGTGACAATGGGCATGTGACCTCGTTATCGCAGCGGCAAAACGGGGTAGGGGACGGCGGCATTCGCCACCGCCTAGAGCAACCCTTGATACGCCAGCCACAAGGCCCGGTAATATTTCATCACGCGCACTGGATCGGTGGTTTCCGGGATTTCCGCCAGACAATAACCGGTGTAGCCCGTTTCATTCAGGCCGGTGAGCAATTTGCGGAACGGATAATCCTCCAGCGACAAATCGCGCATGTGTACCGAGACGATCTTGTGCTTGATCAGGTTGAAATTGGCGTCCCAGCCGTCGCCCTCCAAATCGGTGGGATTGGAATTCCAGCACGCGCCGACATTGGGATGGTTGGCGACATCCAGGATGGTTTTGATGTTCGGCACCAGCGACGTGCCGCTGCCATGCACTTCCAGCCGGATCATCTGGCCGTGCTCCTTGGCAAATTCGCCCAACTCCTTTAGCGCGGTGCCGATCTGCTCCAGCGTCTTTTCCTTCGGCACCTCCTTGGGGAAACCGTTCGGGCGCACCTTCACCCCGGACGCTCCGACCTCCTGCGCCAGCACGATATATTCCTTGGTGGCGTCAATATCCTTGCGCAACTTAGCCGGGTCGGGCGTATGGTAATCATACGTGCCGCCCAACCCCATCAGCTCCACCTTGGAGTTCTGAAACTTCTTTTTCACCTCTGCGCGTTGCTCCTTGGAGAGCGTGAGTTCCACCCCGTGCTTGTGCTCGGTGCGCAACTCCACGCCGTCGAACTTGGCGGCCTCGCAATTCTTGATGATCATCTCAATCTCCCAATCCTTGGCCAGATTATAGGTCACGGTGCCCAACTTCATCTTGGGCTTGCTGGTGAGGAAGCTGGGGGCTTTGACCTTCTCCGCGGCAGACGCCAGCGCGCCGGTGCTGAACATCCCGGCCGCCAGCGCGGCAGTCTTGACAAATTCCCGGCGATCCATTGCGCGTTTATTCATGGTTGAATTCATGTGGCCGGAAAGCCTGAACCCTTTGCCCGAATATTTCCAGCCGAAAGTTATTTCCCGAAATCCGAGGCTCTCAACTCGCAACTTACTTTTTCCCAAAATCGCCGGGATCATGCGGACTAGCCAGGCGCTTCGGCCAATCTCAAAGGATTGCGGCATCGAAGCCCAACGGTTGATGGGAAACAGTGAGGCCCCCCAGCAAACGCGTACCGCCCGTAGCCGCCGACGTGAGTCGGCGCACATTTCGTTTTCGGCCCAATCGGCGGTCACCCCCGCACCAAAGCGCCCTGAGCAGATCAGCGCGGACTCACGTCCGCGGCTACGCAATTGCCTTACACACGCCGCAGCGCCTGGACCAGCGCGTTCAGCGTGTTATAAATCGTGCCGGTCTCCCATTGCGTCGGCGGATCGCTCACCACGAAATCCATCATGGCCACGCCGTTACTGTTCGCGCTGCTGTTGGCAATGAGCGCGGCGCTGAGGTTGCTTAGCGCCTCGGCCAACTGCGCGGTGGTGACGGCGTTCGCCTGGAGGGCGGCGACTTGCGCCTCCAGCGCAGCAATACGGGCGCTCTTGTCATCATCCAGGGCCTTGAGGGCGTTGAATTGGGCGCGCAACTCGGCGGCGTCTATCTCAGTATGTTCGACAGGTTTGGTAGGATCAAAAGCCATAGCTGGTTATTGGTTAAGGTTTATTCATTCTTAGTTTCACCGGGTACGCGGATGAAGGGTGTAGAAGAATCGGATAAAAACACGTACGACAGGAGCCTTTGCCGCAACGTGGCGGGCGCTTGACGAAGCCCAGCCCCAATTAAGTCAGTGAGCGTTCCTCGTTTCCACGACCGCGCCTAGCGGCCACCACCACATCCTTTTCCCACGGTTAAAATATTTAAAAAATACTTTCTGGTAAGGCTTGACAATTAGCTGGTTATGAAATTTTTTTACACCATGCTAAATGACTCTTTATCAACCGTTTACAACAATTTCGCAAAACCGGCTCTTCAGTGCGTGGCGGACTGCCCCGCCTTCCGGGTTTGCCCGGAACTTTCCGATTCGGCCTGGGTTTCCCTCGGTCTCCAACGGGCCATCCATGAATCCGCCACGGGGCGTGCTTTCCTCCAAACCCATGGTGCCGATTTGGAGTCCTGTCCCGACCTCTCTCATTACTTTCATACCCTCAAAAGCGCACGCCGCCTCCGCCTCCTCCAAGAAGTCAATCAACGTTTTGCTGGCGACCTCAAAGCGGGTTTGCCCGATGAATTGGCGGGATTTCCGCAGTTGGATAACTTTGACGTCTATGCCGGGGACGGCCACTGGCATCAGGCCGCCAGTCATGAGCCGCGCCTGGATGCGAAGATTTATGCCACGGGACATTTTTACGCGTTGGATTTGCGCCGGCGCACCCTCGCTCGGTTGGCCACGGCGCAAGGCAAGAAAGAACATGATTTGCACGCCCTCAAACGCCTGACCAAGGCGATGCTGCGCCACTGCGCGCCGGTGGGGCGGCAAGTGCTTTATGTCTGGGACAAAGCCGTCATCGATTTTCGCTTTTGGGACCAGATCAAAAGCACTTCCGGGATTTATTTCATTAGCCTGGAAAAGGAAAATTCGGCCTTGGAGGGCATTGAAAACAAAGTCTGGGACCACGCCGATCCGATCAATTATGGCGTCCTCCAAGACGAGCGGGTAAGCAGCAGTGAGGGCGTGCTGCTGCGCCGCGTAACCTGCCAAGCGCCTGATACCGGGGAGATTCGCGTCTTCCTCACCACGGAGCTGACCCTGCCGCCGGGCCTCATCGCGCATCTTTACCATCGGCGCTGGCAGATCGAAAAGGTGTTTGATTGCTTGAAGAACAAACTCAACGAAAAGAAATCCTGGGCCACTTCGCCCACGGCCAAAGCGGCTCAAGCCGAGTTTTTGTGTCTGACGCACAATTTGATCCGGCGCCTGGAACATGTGTTGGCCAGCCAGGAAGGGGTAATCAATAAACCGGATGGCCAGCGCCACGCCGAACGGTTAGCCAAGCAAAAGACGGCCACGCTCCAAGCGGGCCGTCGGTGGCCCAGCACGTGGGCGACGCTCAGCCAGCCCGTGCAATACTCCGTCAAACTCATCCGCTGGTTACGGGCCTGCTTCCAATCCGGACTTGCCTGGGCCACCGCCTTGCCTCGCCTGCGGGCCTTGTATGCGTCACTTTGAATTGAATTTTACCACGCCATTCTACGCGGATATAAAAATCCAAATCGGACTTCCCGTCAAGTGAGAGTTTAAAAAATAATTTATAAATCAGGCTTGCATGGGGTGAGGGGCTCCGCTACGTTGACACCCGTAAGCCTGAAAGTCACAAAATAAAAAACATTAACCATACATGACTCATGGCCAGATATAACGAAGCGCTTTTCAATTCCGGGGCGCTCTATAATGAACCACCAAAAATAAAAACCAATATGGAACATAACCTCGTCGAAGGAACCATTAACACCCAGGCCGAAGCCGCGATTAACGCCGCGTTCGCAACCATCCGCACCAATCTGCCGATGTTGATCCGGCTGACGCCGACGGAGCGGAAACGCCTGCCGCACGTCACGCCCGCCTCGCAAGGCACCCTGGAACAGATGTCACTGTTCATCACCAATCACCCCACATCCATGAGCGGCGATTTTGATCTGGCCGGATTCAACGCGGACATTGCCCTGCAAGAACCTTGGGCGCGCATCTTCGCGCAAGTGCTGGCCTTGTACGAGGACATGAACGACACCAACCTGGCGCTGCACGCCGATCTGTACCATTCGCTGCTGCTTGGTTACGCCGCCGCCAAGGTCGCCAACCGTGATGGCGCCTATGATGCCGAACTGGCCCTCATCAAGGCGTTCTTCGCCCGGCCCCGCCACGCCAAGGCTCCCGCCACACCGACCACGCCGCCCACACCACCCACCACCTAAGCGGCCGCGTTGCCTGATTCATATAGCTGACACCAAACCGGGCGGGACATACCGCCCGGTTTTGCTTTACGGCCCCGAAAACCACCCGCCCATCTGCCTAAACTAGCCGTTCATCCGGCAAAATTAGCCGCCCATCCGGGTAAACCAGGCGTTCATCCGCCTAAACTGGCCGCCCATCCGGGTAAGCTAGGCGCTCATCCGGCCAAACCAGCCGCCCAATCGACTAAATTTGGCGCTCATCCGAGTAAATTTGCCGCCCATCCGGTTAAATTAGCCAAATCATCACGCTAATTGGTCGAATATCCGGGTAAATTACCCGCCCATCCGGCTAAATTTGGCGGCAATTTTTCAAAATTACGCGCCCATCCGGCTAATTTACAGGTACTTACGCAAGAAACGGCCAAAAACATCAAAAACCGGGGATTCCCGGCTTTAATGGCAGGCGTTAAAGTAAGGTTAGAAGGGAATAAAAGGGCTGCCACTTGCGGTGCGCAGTCACTGTTTTTGGGCATTGGCCAGCAAACGGCGAACTTTGATTAACCAATCCTGAAATGATCCTTCCGCAGGCAGATAAAAACAGAGAAATTCGTCGAACAAGAAAGAACGCAGTTCCGATTCCGTGAGCTTGAACGACAGGAATTGATCCAATTCCTTGACCACTCGATTCAGGGTTTCTGGTGGATTGTTTGAGATGAATCGAACAATCACGGCCTCATCAGTAGGATCATCAGCGGTCCAATCCTGATGAAAATAACCACCAAAAAATTGCACTAGGCTTGGGAATTTTTTGATCAATCGGTGGTATAGGTTTGTTTGCCAACCACGAAGTTGTTGGTGTCCACCGACACTTCATAAACAACGTAATCTCTATGCTTGTTTCGCGGCAGTGAATACACCCAAACATAATGGGCGATCTCGCTGTCCTTTATTTTGCCCGGCTGGATTTTACCAGCATAGTTATCTGCAGCTTGCAACTTGGGGAATGTGACGTGAGTGTATAAATTCAAAGGTTCTCCCAAAAGTGAGGTTAATTGCGCTGCGGTCATCCCATTGGTGATCGCACCAAATGTTTGGGGCCTGAATCCACTTCCATAAACCGTATTATTTTGTTCACAGCTTGTGAGGACAGATGCCGCGACGAATATCAGAACTGGAAATTTCATACCCTCCCCCTGAATGTCATCAATTAACAAACGATTTCATTAGTCCTTTTTGGGGATAGAAAGATGCGCAGCTAAAGCCCCATGAAGGTCTTTTCCACTCGCTGGCCAGGTAATTCTTTTTATGTTATTAAAGCTATTACTACCAAAGAAGTACGGCCTTTCAAAGACTCTGGTATTTGACAGAGTGCCATCAGCATTGGCTCTATCCTTTAACACTATAGCTACCGCCAGATAGAATCGAGTATTAGCTGTATTCCTGTCCGCAGTGAGCAGGCGTTGTATGCGTTCCACAGGCACTTTTTCAATGAAGTACCGGCAACCTGCTTCTGCAGCTTGATCGTTTTCTGAAGCAAGAAGAATTTGAGCATATTGCTCTTGGACGTTATGCCATGATATAAATATCCCTATAAAACAAATAGCTAGTATGCTTCCCGCCAAGACCATGCTGCTCCCAAGAGGTGCCTGCCTTTTGAAGAAACCTACAACCATCCATGTGAATGAGGCAAAACTTAACAGAACCAGCAGCAGGCACCATTTTGCCAACAAGGATTGGGCAACAAACTCAAGGACTTCAAATGAATCAAGGGGGAGTTCCATGGTTATGTTGGCAGGGCGTGCAATCATAATCGACGCGTGTGCCAGATTGGTAACATTGCAGCGAATCCTCGGGATCTGGCATTGAATTCCAAATTCGCCAAGCGCCTGCTTTCCAACCATTCGACACTAAACGGGTGCGCATGAACGCTTGTATTTCAACCGGATTGCCTCGACAGTTTGTTTCATCAGTTGGACTACGAAGCCCACCTAATGTGCCACCATCGCCTATTCGATCACGAAACGATTGAACATCACTAAAAATTGGCACCGGTCCTGTACGGGTTAGAATTTGCCTCAATACCCATGATGAAATAATACACTTCTCTGCTGCCGAATAATCAATCCGAATATTAGTGACTTGTTCACATTTTTTGCATTGGCCTTGGAATTGGAGAAAGTTTCCATGTTGTTGCTCAGAGATTACATATCCTTGATACGTTGCTTGAATTAATCCCAAGTGGTCACAATATGAAACCGGTGAATTATCGACAAATGCATATAAATGATATCCTCCCGCCTCCTCAATTGGATCACGATTAATCCATCGGCCAATGTGGGTGTCGTAAAAAGCGCAAGCGGAATAAGAAGCAGCGATAAAGCCTGCCAATACGAACAAACGGACGTTTAAATTTAACTTTGTTTTCATGGTGATTCTGAAGCAAAATCCACTTTGTTGGGCAATTTTACTGTTCGGGTCGCATATCACTGCCAGCTCTGTGGCTGTATAGCCAGAGGTGAAGCCGGTTCGTCAACAGTATTGAGTCACGCACTGTTAGCCGAAGTCTGTATGCCACTTTTGAACGCAGTATTCCGCTCTCCAAAGCATGGGAATCCTCTCCGTATCGGAAGACCGCCACCGTATTGCTCCGAGTTTCAGGCCACGCGTATGGCAGCGGCTCCAATCCCCCAATCAACACGCCATAGGCGGGACGCCAAAGCGGATAATACGCGGAATTGTTTTTAAGAGGGACTTCCGCTTGATAGAAAGCGTTGGAGGCATTGTCCTCAAAAATTTGCAATGTGAATTTTAACTGGGCGAGGTTGCTTGCCAGCGAGATTGGGAACCTCATTTGCTGGCGGGAATCTTTCACCGAGAGTCCCAGGCACGATCCGGTGAATCCTTCGGGCAAAGAAAACGAAGCATCCAGGTTGTTGCCCGCAGAATTCGCGGCAAAGTTTCCGATTTCCTGCAAATAGAACCTTCCGCTTTCTTGCTTTACGCAGCCGCATAGCACGGCGAGCACGGGAATCCAGAACGCAGCCTTGAGGAGTCGTGGGTGGCAGCGCCAAGCTGAATAGTTCGCTATTAGCCGACTCATTTGGCCGTACAACCTTTGCTTTCCTCCAGACACTCGGAAAGAATCGCTTCCGCAAATTTGTCGCACAAGCGATTATCGGAAGTTCCATTTAGTTGTGCTGCCTTATTGTTCAAGCAACGGTGTAGTTTCTCAAAATCGTAATCGCAAGGTGAGAGTTTTACTGAATTTTGCTGGGGAGCGGGCGTGGTGTATAATGTTGGTCCTGCGGCTGGGCTGCTAACTATGTACATTCCGATAATCGCATTGTTGTCGATGCTTCCACCGGGCCATGTCAGCCATGCGTGATAGGGATTGCCGCTGGGGGTGGGCACGTTGCCGCTCCATCGGAAGGCTATAACTCCACTATCGATCGGCTGGCGCGAGACGATTTTCCCATTGCAACAACATGACTTGAAGCTGTTGTACCGTTGTCCGTTACACAAAGGGCAAGCTGCGGAAAATAAATTCCAAGCGTCGTTTGGATTTGCGGTTACGAACATCCCGAGCTTGTCCACAAACTGAATTGGACTGTTTTTTGTAAAGCCATAGATATTGAGCCCTCCCGCCTCCTCGATGGGGTCTCTGGATATCCATCGGCCAATGTGGGTATCGTAAAAAGCGCAAGCGGAATAGGAAGCAGCAATAAAACCTGCCAATACGAACAACCGGACGTTTAGAATCAGCTTTGTTTTCATCTTGGTGGAGAATTTATCATTGCAGGGGATGATTTGCCAGCGGAATTTCTTTCTTTTTTCAAGCTCTCCCGGCGTGCGTGGCTCAGCAATTCGGCCCGCAAAATACGAAATTCCATCTCCAAATCATCCTCGGGAACCCCTGACATGATCTGCGCTTTGAGCACTTCGCGGCGCTGGAAGTAATATTGCCGCATTGGTCCATCAGGAATGGGCAGGCGTTGCACGGCCAGGACGTTTGCCTGCTGTGGTGTCAATGCGCCTGCTTGCAGTGCCTCCTTTTCGGCACGTTGGTAGATCAGTTGGTGTCCGACCGATTCGGGTTCCTTTCTTATCGCATGCACAAATGCCACTAGCGACCACATCCGCTGACCGGCGGCAGCCAGGCACATGCCACGAATTGACAAAAACACTGCCAATTCTTGTGCAGGGGTCATCGCCTTAAGATACCGTTCCGATTGTTCTTCTTCTGGCGTGAAAGGCGCAGGCCAAGTCCGATAATAATCATCTTGAAAGCTGATAAAACCAATGGAGGTGCTTTCGACATTAAAGCTGCGTTCGCCCTCTTCCCATCTGACGAATAAATGGCCTTTTGCTTTGACAAGTTTAAGGGGATACCCCAGCCGTCTTCCCACCGCCACATAAAAGACCGGCATGGAAGAGCAGGTGCCAGTGCCATTTTTCAACGCCAAACCATGGATGAATACATCTTGAGAATTGGCAAAAAATTGTTGATTGGGCTGGATGGGTGTGCCGGGTATTTGCCTGCGGTCTGGATTGTAGTGTACACCCAAATCTTGTTGCAGCACCGTGACCATCATCATTATGCGAAAGTAGCCTTCGGAATTGTTGTAATCACCAGGTTTTTCCTTAAACTTGTGGAAGTTACGTTCGGTATCTCCTTTCACATATTTGGCGATTCCATCGAGTTTTTCCAAACAGTCTTTCACGTTCAGATTTTCTGAGCCGCGTAAACCCTCAGCGCAAAGGAGATTCATCAGGGCAATGTCACATAGATACAGCGCGGAGTCAGACAATTCGCAAAGTTCAAGATAATTGGTGGGCGTTTTGAATCCGGATGGCTGGTCGGGTATTGAAGTTCCGAATCGGCTATTGACAACTTCTGATGGCGAACGTTTGGGGATCAACTTCAAACCAATAAATATTCCAAAAATGAGGGTAAAACACCCTATCCAAGGCAACCATTTACGGCGTTGGCGTTTTCGTGCCTGAGCCGTCGCCTCTAATCTTCTTCGTTGTCGAGATTCCTTGCTCATGTAAGTTTTTAATTATCCACGAGCGCGGAGGGCCGACCGGCAGGCTTATTCGCCGCCGGGGTTTCCGGGGCAACTTCGGTGGAGTTCTTTGACTTCGCTTGCTTGACCATGGGGCGAGAGTAAGGGAAACCGCCGCGTCGGGTCAATCACAGGATGAGTTCCTGCTCGATGGGCAGTTGGTCCTGCACACCCCGTTCGGTCTTTGGCCTTCTTCCGTCTTTCTTTCGCATTTGACCTTTGGCGTAAAAGCAGCATCCTTGCGCAGTTGATTATGGAGAACCTACAGCAAGCACCACCGTCGTTGTTTGCGCGGCTGGGCACGGCGTTCGCCTGGAACAACGCCCTAAATAAAGAAAGGGAAAAGGGGACCATGACGCAAAACTCCTGACTCCACGCTCCTATCTTCATCAGTATATTTTTCTGCCCGAAACTATTTCTGCAAAATCAGTTTTCGCCGTCATTCCGCAATCCGCACTCCGCAAGGTGCTCGCACGGGCCGCCCACCGCCGTGATCCCGGAAACCGGCAAAGGCAAAACGCCGAGTGAAGATCGTTCGGGTTCAAACCCGGTTGCGCAAGTTGTAACGATCATTCTTTACGCCACCCAGAGCCGCTCGGGGTAGGCCCCTTGGCGGATCAGGGCGCGGATGCCTTCGACGACGCGCGGGCGGTCTTCCCGGTAGGTGACCCCGAACCAGGAACAGGGGGTGGGCAATACCTTGACGCGGGCTTTGCCTTGTTGGATTAGCGCATTGATGGCGAACGGCAGGTAAAATTCGGCACGGAGATCCTGGCCGTGCTGTTTTAGAAAATCGGCGAAGAGCATCCGCAAGTGGTCAAACAACCCCGGCTGAAATCCCCAGCAATTCAGGGATACCGCCTCGTGGCCAGTAAGCATTCGCAAACTGCCGTTGGCCTCCCGGTTGCCGATGCCGTCCGGGGTGCGCGTGATCCCGGTGAGTTCTTCGACGGAATTCAGATTCCCTGCGTGGTCCGTGTGACACACCCCGCGCGCCACCGCGCCATGTTCCGAAAGGGTGCGATCCAACTGAAACCCAACCATGGCATACGCCTCGGGTGCTGCTTGCGACGGCGCAGCCTGAAGATAATCCGCCAGCACCTGATACGAGGCGGCACCGTAAAAATCATCAGCGTTGATTACGGCAAATGGACCGGGAGTAACCGGAGCCGCGCACAAGGTGGCATGGCCAGTGCCCCATGGTTTCACCCGATTGGAAGGTGCGGAGAAGCCAGGTGGCAGGGCATCCCGCTCTTGGAACGCATATTGCACCTCCACATGCCTTTCAAACCGCCGGGCCAGCAGATCGCGGAAATCCCGTTCGATGTCTTTGCGGATCACGAAAACAAAACGGTTAAAGCCGGCGCGTTTGGCGTCGAATACTGCGTAGTCCAGCACTGCTTCGCCGCCCGGCCCCAGCGGTTCCATTTGTTTCAAACCGCCGTAACGGCTGCCTACTCCGGCGGCGAGCACGACCAAGGATAAAGGTTTTTGCATCGGATTCATGACGCACAGGGTTATAGTTGGGCGGCCCGGAAAGGAACAGTAAATTTTACGCTTTATAGTTTTCAAACAAGTCTTAGACTCACCCCGATATGAAACATTGTGGTAAGGCCGCCTCGGCGGCATGGAAGTGGATATTCTGGTCAATCCTGGTGTTGTTGGGGATTTTTGCCGCCGGCATTATCGCCACGTACCTTGCGGCCTTTGTTACGTGGTTTGCCTCCGGCTTCATCGCGCTGTGGATCGCGTTTGTCGCGTTGATGGTGTATTTTTTTCGCGACCCGGAGCCGTCCATCCCCCAGGAACCGGGCGTGGTGCTCTCGCCGGCCCATGGCACGGTGGATGTGGTGGATGAAACCGAGGAAAAGGAGTTTATGGGCGGACGCTGCCAGCGCATTTCGATCTTTCTTTCGCCGCTGGACGTCCATGTGCAACGCGCGCCTGTCAGCGGACGGGTGGGGATTGTGCGGCACCAACCGGGCGAGTTCAAGCCGGCCACCAGCCCCACCTGCGGCCTCTGCAATGAAAATGTGCTGATCGGTTTTGATTCCACGGAAGTGCCGGGCGAAAAAATCAGTATCCGGTTGATTGCCGGCATCCTTGCCCGCCGGATCATTCCCTGGTCCGCCACTGGCGAGCTGGTGGCGCGCGGCGAACGCATCAGCCTGATTCAATTTGGCTCGCGCTGCGATGTTTATCTGCCGCGCACGGTGAAAATCAGCGTCAAACTGGGCGATAAGGTCATTGGCGGAGAAACCATTCTGGCGCGGCGCGCCTAAACCCAAACCCGATGGGATTATGAACTCCAACCCCCAACCAGCACCGCCAGCGAACACGGTACCCGAGCAAAAGCTGAAGATATTTTTTCTGCCGAACCTGATGACGGCGGGGAATCTGTTCTGCGGCTTTGTCGCCTTGACCAAGATCGTGGAGGCGGATGTCAATACAGCCAATTTTAACCAAAACATACAGGTGGCGCTGGGTTTCATCCTGCTCGCTTGTATTTTTGATTTGCTGGATGGACGCGTGGCGCGCTGGGGCGGGGCAGAAAGCCCATTTGGACGCGAGTTTGATTCGCTGGCCGACCTGATTTCCTTCGGCGCGGCGCCGGCGTTTTTGGTGCATCGGATCGTATTGCGCGAGGTGTTTGCCGGGCATTCCGAGGTGGGCTGGTTCATTGCCTCCATTTACCTGATTTGCGGCGCGTTGCGGTTGGCCCGGTTCAATTGTCTCTCGGCCATGCCTTCCAGCAGTGGGGGCAAAGAGTTCGTGGGATTTCCCATCCCGGCGGCTGCGGCGATGGTCGCATCGCTGACGCTGCTGATGCTGTGGCTGGACAATCACAACATGCTGGATGAACGCCTTTTGCAGAGCAACTGGCGGTTTGCGTTGCCAGTAATTCTTCTCGTTCTTTCATTCATGATGGTCAGCGAGGTTAAATATCCCAGCTTTAAAACCTTGAACCTCAAGACCACGCGTCCGTTCACCCGTTTGGTGGTGAGCGTCATGTTTATCGGTTGCATCGTGGTATTGCGGGAGAAAGTTCTATTCATCATTCTGCCGGTGATTTTCACGGCGTATCTGATCTACGGTTTCTTTCGTCCCTGGATATCCCGCCGGACGCGGGATGAGATCGAAGAGGAAGAGGAAGAGCCGGACAACGCGCCACCGCATTTGTAGCCCACCATGCCTGAGCCACCACATATCCTGGTCGCCTGGCTTACCGGCGTGGTGAGCGGCTTCATTGCCTCGTTTGTGCCGGGGCCCATTATTGTGGCGATCATTAACGAAGGCGCCCGCCGGGGATTTAAATGGGGACTCATGATTGGGTTGGGGTCCACGGTCATGGAAACCATCTATTGCGCGCTGGCGTTTGCCGGTTTCTCGACCATGTTAGAGAACCGCACCGTCAAGGCAGCCATGGAATTGGTCAGTTTTTTGTTGATGCTATGGCTGGGGATCAAGTATCTGCGCGCCCAAGCGGTGGAAGAGCGCAATCTGCGCGCGGACCGCATTGAGCAACGGGTACATCCCAGCTCGGCTTTTATGACCGGGTTCGTGCAAGTGTTGGGAAACCTGGGGGTGCTGTTGATGTGGATCGCGCTGACCGCCACCTTTATTTCGCACGACTGGGTGGCCGAAAATATCGAGGAGAAATCCGCTTGTGTGCTGGGCGTGGCGACCGGCGCCCTGGTTTGGTTCCTGACCCTGGCGTTCCTTGTTTCCCGTGGGCGTCGCAAAATTTCCCCCAAAACACTACTGCTGATGGAGCACCTTTCCGGGGTACTATTGCTGATTCTCGCCGGCGCGGTGGGCGTGCGGATTGTACTGTTACTGGCAAAACATTAGCCCTTACTTCCGGCCAATACAGAAGAGGGATTTTTTGCCGCGCAGGATGATCCTGCCATCGGTAAACGCCGGGGAGGCGACAAATTCATCATCGAGTGTTTGGCGGCTGATTTCCCGGGTTGTATCGCCCGCTTGCAGCAGAACCATGGCGCCTTTTTCACCGAGGAGCATCAAGGCGTCCCCCACGAGGCTGGGCGAGGTTTTGCATTCCACTTCCAGTTCCTTTTCCCAGAGTTTCTTGCCGGTTGCGGCCTGGTAACACGTGATCAATCCCGAACTGGTAGCCAGATAAACTCGCGTGCCATCGGTGAGGGGGCTGCAAATATCCGGGATATTATCTTCCCCGTGCCAAGCCACATGGGACTTGGTCACATCACCGCTCCCGTCGGGCTTGACGGCGGAGAGTTTTTCATTGGCGGAGAGCACCATCCCGGCACCGAACACCGGGGACGGAGTAACCTCGCCACCCAGCACTTTGGCGCGCCAGAGTTCGCCGCCGTTGGCGGGATCATAAGCCATCAGCCACGGGTTGCCGGACGCGATGATTTGTTCCTTGCCTGCGGCTGTCGGGATGATGATCAGTGTCGCCCAGGAACTGCCCACCGGGCGCACCGGTGTTTGCCAGACCAGATTGCCGGTGGCGACATCGAACGCAAAAATACGGGATTTGCCATTCCCGGTTTCACCATCCCCCTGGTCAATTTGAACGAGTACCTTGCCTTGATGCACCTCCAGGGAGGTGGCGTGCCCATACGAGTTATCCGGTTTGCCTGTCGGCTTGCTCCAAACCACGTTCCCCTCAAAGTCGAAGGCGGTAACCTCACAATTATCGTAGATGGTGAAAACCCGTGTGCCATCGGTTGCCGGGGTGCTGCATCCGAAACTGCGCAACTCGCTTTCTTCCTCTTTTTTGACGGCGGCACCAGGTGTGCCCACCGTTTTTTGCCAGGTGAGTTTGCCGCTGGCGAGGTCATAACAATACAGTTCCCGGCGGCTGCTGGTGGCCCCGGCAATAAAGACCCGGTTACCCCAAATCAGCGGCGAACTGGGACTGGCGAGCGGGACGGGACTCTTCCATTGGATGTTCTCCCCGCTTTGCCCGTTCCAAGTCAGGGGAACATTGGTAAAGGTGGCCACCCCTGCGCCACCGAAACCGCGAAACCGATGCCAATTCTTTTTGAATTCATCAGCGGTTGGCCACGCCACTTGTTCGATCGGTTTTGCGGCCACCCCGGCAGCATTGGTGGCCCCGCTTTTTCCTGTTCCATGCGCTTTGGCGGTCAGCGCACCGCTTAAGAGTGACGGACTGGTCGTGACAAAATACGCCACCGCGACAATGCCGGTGATCGTCACCGTGCCGACCGCATAACTGCTGCGAAGATCGTCCACCTCGGCGCCTGCGGGGTTGGCCACGTATTTGCCGGGCCGCGGCAGTTTCTTGCGCCAGGTGAGATAGTGCAGTGCGGGCAGCAGCACCAGCGCCCCGCCAAACAGCATCCAACTGCTCCGCCATACCAGGCCAAGGTAGCCGAGATGTTGTTCGCGCAACTTCAAATCCAACGCGCGAATTTTCAGCTTCAGGGATTCGTCATTGGGTGCCTTGACCAACGCCGCTTTGAGATCGGCCAATTGCTGGTTATTGATCGGGTCCACCGCCCGGCTGCGCGCCAAATTGAAGATCAACACCGCCACCACGAGGGTGCAATAAAGGCCAGTCGCGATGGCGATTTGGCGCGCCGCCTTTTTCCAAGGATGCTCTTCAATAACAACGGGATTGGTGGGTTCCTGGGCCATGGCGGGGTTGGTCAAGCCGGGGTCAGCGGAATGCTTTTGGCTTTCTGCTCGCGTTTGATGCGAATCAGGTCGTTCGGGCAATGCGTGTAGCAGCGTCCGCAGGCGACACAATTGGCGGTATCCGGCTCAAAGATGGTGCGCTTCACCACCGCGCTGAGACCGATCAATTTCAAGCCGATGACCAATCCGGCGAACGCGCCGAGCAGCGCGCCGCCAAATAGGAATTCGCCGCGAATCCTCAAGGCGGTGGCGAACAGTTCGGTCTTGGGTTTGCCGGTATCGCGGAAGGCTTCACTGGCCTTGGTAGTTTGCTTGGTTTTGCCGGAATCCTCCAACGCAATCTGTTCCGCCAAGCTCACGTTAGGATGCAACATGGAAAGCGGCGTGCCCAGTTGTCTGCCGATCAAAGCGCCTGCCAACACGAGTACTGGCAGCAGGGCCGTTACCACGAATAGTCTTCGTTTGCGCTGGGCGGCGGATGGGGCTGGTAATTCACCGACCGGTTCTTTGATCGCACCATACGGGCAGGCGATATCGCACAATTGGCAATGCACGCAATCTTGCGGCGTCAGGGTGACATTCCATTTGGAGAAGCGTCCCAACACGCTGAGCATGGCGCCATACGGGCAGAGGAAACGGCAATAGGGCCGGCCAATGAACGCGCCCACCAGGATGAACCCTGCTCCCATGGCCAGCATCGGCCAGTTGCCGCTGCGACGGTACAAGGCGATGAACGGGTCATATTCGCAGAACAAAAAGAGGCTGCCGGTGGCCGCCAACAATACACCCAGGCCCAGGTAGATGAAGGGGATGATGCCCAAACCCTGCTCCAGCCAGACGGGCAAGGCCTTGGGTTTGACCACCACCAGGTCTTGCATCGCGCCCAGCGGGCAGACGGCGGCGCAAAAGGTCCGACCAAAAATCAAAGTGAACACCAGCGGCAACAGGAAAAAAGCGAGTACGGTCCACGGTACCGCATAGCCGGGATTGAAGAAGGCAAGCGCGACGTCCTGGGTTGACCCCACGGAGCAGACACACCCTTTACGGTAAAACCCGAAGTACAACGCCGAAAATACCGTGAGCCCGAGAATATGGGCACGTGAGCGTTTTTTCAGCACGAACAGGGTGGACATCGACAGCGCGCCCAGCAGTACCAGCACGTCCACGATTTGCAACCATGCTTCGCGGGCCGCCGGCGTGGTCGTCGTGGGGAATTTGTATCCGGCATCAAAGTCCGGTGGCGGAAAGCGTTCCACGGCGGAAGCGCTCCAGACGGCTCCCAGAAACAAACCGATCAGCAACAGCCATGGAAAATATTTTCCCGCGCTCTTCAAGGGGTTCCTCCCTGTGGTCCCTGGTGATCCCGGTCTTTCATTAAATACGGCTTATCCGAGGGTATGCGGCTGATGGCTTGCGCCGGACACACCTCGGCAATGGAACATTGATTGCAGTTCACACAACGATCATGGCGGATTTGCAAATAGAATGAGCCATTGCCAAACAAGGTGCAGCCTTTGACGCATTTGGCGCAGCCGATGCAAAGCGGTTCGTCAATGGTGTACTCGTAGTACGGATCTTCCATCGCCTTGCGCTTGATCGCGCCGGTGGGACACACCTGGTTCTCCGCCGCCGTATTCAGTTTGTTCGGTTCCGGCTCGAAATATCCCGTGCATAGTTTGCAATAACCGCACATCGGATACATCTGCACGCATTTGACCGCCGAGGGTTGCAGCACGCAGGCCGTGGCGCACTTGCCGCACCAAGTGCATTTGAACGGGTCAATCTGCCAGACCGTGTTGGCGGCGGCGGCTTTGGTGGCGACACCACCCACGAGCGCTCCTAGTCCGGCAATGGCCGCCAGTCGGGCTCCTTCACGCACAAACTCCCGGCGCGATTGCTCGGGTTCTGCGGGCTTCTTCATTGGGCAATTGGGGAGGGCCATGGGATTGGTTCGGTTTTAAGGTTAGGCGGCAGCTTTCTTTCGCGCCATGATCTTGATCGTTTTCCCCACCTGATCCAGTATCCACACCCGGCCCAGCGAGTCCACGGCGGCATCCAAGCCGGCCATGGAGCCGTCCCATTTCCCCTGACCCATTGTGGCTGTCGCGTTTTTGGGGAATGACTCGGTGCCTGCCACTACGCTCTGAAACTCTCCGCGATCCGAATAAATTTTGACGCGTAGCAACCCTTTTTCGCAGGTCACCACGCGGCCATCCGACAGCAAGGCGATGTTGATCGGGTTGCAGCAGCCGCAAAAATGTTTAATCCCAACGCCCGGTTCGCCCCAGGCAAATTCCAAATCCCCCTTCGCGTTATACGTTTCCACCTGGTGCCGCCCGGAATTGGTCACACGCACCAAGCCGTCCCGTCCGATTTCCACGTCGCAAAACGGGCTGGGAAGAATGAGCCCGGGAATATTGCGGTCCTTGTCCTTTTCACCGAGACGACCGGATGGTTTGCCGGATTTATCGTAACGATGAATTACACGGTTGCCCGCATCCGCAGCGTACACATCCTGTTCGCCGACGGCGATGCCTGTCAGCCAGGTTTTGGGGCCGGGACTTTGCCAGACCCCCATGGATTTGCCGGCGCTGCCAAAGACCTCCACTTGTTCCTTCAAGCCCAGGAACAGCCCGCCATCCTTATCCACCGCCAGGGCGCGCACCACGTCGGCGGCCTGGTATTCCCGCGCCACATGGCCGCCGGCATCCACGGCATAAACCGTTCGACCGGCGGAAATGAAGGCCTGATCATTCGCGCCCAACGCAATCCGGCGGGCATCCTGTCCGGGACAGTTGAATTGCGCCACGGCTTCATAATGGACCAGCGCGGGATCGGTTTTGAGATACTGATCAATCTTGTACTCGTACGGATTTTCCTCGGTCGCTTTAGCCGCCAGGACCGATGGGGTGGCGGTTCCAAGCGCCAACGCGGTAGCGCTCTGCGCGCCGCGTTGCAGAAAATTGCGACGGGAGAAATTGGATTCGGAATCGGGCGAATGACTCATGACGGGCCTCCGCTAAAGGTTTGCCGGGCCTGGGTGGCTTTCGGCAGGGAACAGTTCGCAAACACCCCGCATCCCTGGCAGTCCACCGGACGTTCGCAACGAACCGCCCCGCGGTTGTCCGGACGGCGCGACAACCAATAGGCCAGCGCTCCGGTGCCTCCCAAGAGGCCCGTGCGCACCACCGACTTTATAAAGTCTCTTCGTTTTGCCGTTATCATCGTGCTTTCACCAATGTCAGGCGTTGGCCATAAGGTAGCCTCAACCTGCCCGGTCGCAATCTGATTTTCGCGGGGCAGTTTTCCGGGTTTGGCCGCCAAATGCAAGCCCGGCGTTTAGGGAAAAAGAAGGATTTTGCGGGAAGCTGGATTAGCGGAAAATTTGCGTAAAAAGGCAGTCGCCATACCCACCAATGATTTGTGGATTGCTGCACTCGTTGTCCAATACAACCTCATTCTCTGCACTTCGGATGCCCATTTTCAGCATTTACCGCAAGTGCCAAGGTGCTAACCGCTTCGCGGTCAGTCCGGCGATAGGCGGTCTGTAATCAGTGACCAAGACTGTGGCAGCAAGATTTACTGGCATAAAAATAGGGAACTGGAATGCGGTTGCCACAGCAGAATGCGAAACGACTCAGGCTCCCGGGAAACACGCTTCCAAACGCCGTTTCCGGTCTAGTCATGCGAAAGCGTTGATGCGATGATTGTAATTCCTGGCAGCTTTAATTTTACCTGCGCTTTTGCTTGCTGTCGGCATGTATTCACGTTAGATTGCCGGACGTGCGGTTTGCGAAAAAGTCCTTTTCTGGGCGAATGCCACCAAATCGCAGGCACATGCGCGCGTAGCTCAATTGGATAGAGTGACGGCCTCCGAAGCCGCAGGTTGTGGGTTCAACTCCCGCCGCGCGCACCAGCCTTTGATGCTTTACGGTTTACTTCGCTGCCAAATCATGCTTCATCCACTTTTGGAATGTGTCCGTCGCGTAGAGTTGTTTCGCCAGTCGGGCGTAGCCCTCAGTCAGTGGATGGCTGGCGTCGGCGTAGAGTTCGCTGGGGAGCGTTTCCGGGACCAGGTGGGGTAACTGTTGTTGCGTGAGCCAGGCCGCGATTCCCTGGCGGATCGCCTGCAGGGCAGGGCGGCTCTGCTCCGAAACCAGATGTTCATTGAAGGGGCCCAGCACCACCAGGATATCGTTATCGCGCTGCCGCAAGGTATGGATCACCCGTTGAAAGGCCTGCCATTGCAGAGAGGATTCCAAACCCACCCATTCAAAGCTGGTGGTATTTTGCCCCTGGCTGGACCACGGCTTGTGCCGCGCGCTCTTGGGGCCGCGCTGCGGGTCCTCCAGCGGCGCTGCCGGGACGCTCAGGGTGATTTGCGACAGGGGATTTTTGTACCCGTTCGGATAATGCGGCGGGGTTTGGTCATCCCCCTCCAGGGTCCATTTCAAAATGCTTTTCTGCCCAAAGTACGCGCTCTGCAAATGGCCCACCCACGCAAAAAACGGGACCTCACGTTCGATGGCGGCCGCCAGGCGCTCATTCGCATCGGCCCGGTAACAGGGGATGCGCGGGGTAAATTGCGGCACGAGACGCGAATGATTGAACTGTTCCTCCTTGGTTGTGCTCAGGTCGGCCTTGGGACTGGTCATCCACAGCACGTTGCATTGCACGATGACTTTCCGGTGCCGCAGCGCGGGGCTGTAATAGGTCACCAACCCCTCCTGCGCGAGTGGGAAGAGGCCGTTCAGCCCGCAGTTGATAAACCGGTTGGTGGTTTTGGCTTCCTGATCCAGGAAATGGGACAGGGTGCCATCAGGCAAGACATATTCCCCCCAGACCACCGAGTCACCCAGCACGAGGATCTGCGCCGGGTCGGCTGCCTGATTGAGCCGGCGGCCATAGAGCCAGTAATCTTTGCTGAGCTGATAAGGAATGCGGTAATCGGCGCCGGTGTCGAAGCGTTCCACCTTTGTCCACAGCCGGGGGGTTATCAGCAGAACCAGGATAATGATCACCACGGCAACCACCCATTGTCTAGCGCTGAGGCGGACCTCATTGACCCCAAACGGCACTTCCTTCCCGGTCGTAGCGGTCGGCGTGAGGCACTGATTTTTCTCAGATGTGATTTCGGGTGGCATATCAGAATTGGAAGTAAATAAACGTGCCGCCGCCCGAGGAGCAGATGCAGAGGTACAGCACGATGAACACCGCCACGCTCACCCGGACCAATCCGGTCTTCAAAACCTCGCGGAATTTGGATTCGTATAACAGCTCGTACAGCCAGACCAGGCCGGTCAACCCCACCATCAGCAGCGGGATTTGGGGATCATGCCACGCGGCGGTAAAGATGCAGCGGGTAATCAGCAGGGCATCGCTGAGCGTTTCCGCGCGGAAAAAGATCCACGTGAACGACACAAACAGGAATACCCCGGCTTGCTTGAGCATTCGGGGCACGCGCTCGCGGTAAAGGGCCGACCGCTCCAGCTCGCGTGTGATGATCACTCCCAGGCCGTGCAACGCGCCCCAGATGACAAACGTCCACGCCGCCCCATGCCAGATGCCGGAGATGAAAAAGGTGAGGAACAGGTTTCGGTACGTGAAGAGCGTGCCGCCCCGGTTGCCGCCCAGGGGAATATAGACGTAATCCCGGAACCAGCTTGAAAGACTGATGTGCCAGCGGGTCCAGAATTCCCCGAGCCCGGTTGCCAGGTAGGGATTATTGAAGTTCAGAATCAAATTGAATCCCATGAGCTTGGCAATGCCGCGCGCCATGTCCGTGTATCCGCTGAAATCAAAAAAGATTTGCCAGCCAAACGCCATGGTGCCCAGGATCAGCTCGGGCGCGCTGCGGGCGGCGGGATTGTCATAGGCACGCTCCACGTAATAGGAGAGATAATTGGCCAGCGCGAGTTTCTTGAACAGCCCTACCAGGAACAGCGAGGCGCCGTCCGTGAAGTTTTGCAGCCGGATTTCCGGGAATTGCCGGAACTGGGGCAGCAGATGTTTCGCGCGCTCGATGGGGCCGGCCATCAGTTGCGGGAAGAAACACACGAACGTGGCGAACCGCAGGAAATTCCGCTCGCGCTGCACGTTGCCCAGATAGAAATCAATCGTGTAGCTCAACGATTGGAAGGTGAAAAACGAAATGCCCACCGGCAGCAGGTATTGAAAGCCCAAGGGCATCAGTGCGGAGGGATCGGACAGCTTAAACGAGAGGTGCGCCCAGGCCAGCACCTCGTTGAGGTTTTCCACCACGAACCGGGCGTATTTGAAGAAGAGCAGCAGGGCCAGGTTGTTGACCAGGCTGATCACCAGCCAGGTGCGCCGGCTGCTGAAGAGCGACCCCAGCGCCATGAGCAGGACGATCACGCCCAGCAACCCCAGCGTGGGACGCAAGGTTCCCGGACCGACTGCCGCCACGCCCAGGATGCCCACCGCCGCCACTACCGATCCGATGAACGCCCACTTCAACACCGGGTCATCAAACCGCAGCCGGGTCAAGCGCCCGCGCACATCCACCGTTTGGCCTTCGTGCGGGCAGTGATCCATCAGGGCCACCAGGAAAAAATCCAGCAGCGTGGAATAAACCACCAGGATGAGGTAGTACGGGTTCCACCAGCCATAAAAGAAATAGGAGGCCAGCGTGAGCCACGGCAGCCACAGCCGCGTCTTGCGCAGGGCAAAGAACACCGGCAGCACCACCAGCAGAAAGATTAAGAATGGCCAGGTGTGAAAAAGCATGCGGTTATTCGCGCTTCACTCCCATTGGCAATATGTCTTTCCGGGACGCCGCCCGCACACACCTGAATCCGCAAAAATCCGTGGAGAAACACGCATCCGTATCCCCGGTGCGTTCCCCCTGGCGCGCGGTGGCGCGGCATTGGTCAGCGCTGGATTTGTAACTGCCACCCCGGATGACGCGTTTGACATCCTTGCCGGGATTCGGCGGCCCGTGCGGGTCAGTGTCCGGGCTCGTCTGGTAATAGGTGGGGCTATCATTCACGTAACATTCATGCACGATCTTGAATGGCGACGATTTCAACCGCTCGGCGAGCGGGCCGGAGGTTTGGCCAATGGCGCTGGCGGCCAGCAGCAGCGTGAGCCCCCAACCCAAAGCCAGTACGGACACGCGGTTCCGGGCGGTGCAACCGCTCGCGGCATCAGTCATTTGCAGGCGAATCATACGCCCAACCTACGCGGGCCGAAAATAATTTCAAGTCATTAGACAGGCGGTGTGGGTGCCGCGATCCGGATGGTTGCCAGGTTTTGTTTCCATGATTGCAGGATTATCCGGCAAGGCACCTCCTCATCCCGAACGAGATGAAAGATGGTAGCCGGAGCCGTCGTGAGGGGAACGGGGCATGACCTCCGGAACGTCGCCCAATAAAACCGATGCATCCCTCCAGAATGTTTCGGCGCGACGACGTTTACCGGTGGGCAGGCACCCTCGTACCGCAGACTTCCAAGTCTGCTGTGTCGCAGGTTTCCCAACCTGCGGGGTGCTGGAAATTCGGGCGCGTCGGGAAATGGCAAACGGTCTGCCGACTGGGAAGTCGGCGACACAGCAGGTTAGGAAACCTGCGGTACGTTGCACGGCGCTCAATTCATTGGCGCGTATCCCAATGCCCGATGACCCGACGTCCGGAAGGGATGCCGGAAACTCCGTTGGAGTTGGTGCAGCCTAAATCAACAATCCCTATCAAGACGGCATAAACACGGTCAGCTCCGACCAGGGGCCGTGGCCGTCTTGGCCAAAGGCGCAGATGCGGAACGCGTAGTCCTTGCCGCGCTCCAGGCCATCCATCTTAATTTTGCTGCAGGAGCTGTGCTGCGCGCCGAGCTTCCAATTGGCGGGCACGGACGTATCGCCCAGACAATATTGCACCTCGAACATGCGCGCCCCGCGCGGGCTTTTCGCGCTGACAACCACCGTGCCGGGCAACGTACCGGCGACCACCTTTAAATTCTGCG
>JBAXGN010000003.1 GCA_037139415.1 Verrucomicrobiota bacterium
AGATGAATGTAAACGGCCGATAATGATTGTGGCATAATGGATGTAGAATGCCCGGTTTTACGAAATTGTGAATCCAATTCTCGCCCTGAAAAACACCAACGGTGTTTTGACCTCCACCTAGGGATGGCTCACCAAGGAAGCAGGGTGGTGAGTCAACCCTAGGTAATGCCCCGTTCCCCATCAACTCCAACGGAGTTGTGGCACGTAGTGAACACGGTATCCATGCTTTGGCCTCAACTCCGTTGGAGTTGATACGCCCCTAACCCCTAACCTAGGGTAGCCCCGTGAGATTATCTCTGACGCGGTGAGGGTCTAGTCCATGTTCTGGTGACCTGCCCTGGGTTCGTTTTGTTTTTCGGTGATTATCTCACGGGGCAACCCTAGGCTGAAGGCCACAACACCTTCGGTGTATGCCAAAACGCATCACGGCACGCGCCGAGGAGGCTCAAATCCATGGGTGTATCTCGGAATTCCAATTCCCACCCTAAAAACGCCAAAGGTGTTTTGTCCTTCAGCCTAGGGTTGACTCACCAGGGAAACAGGGTGGTGAGTCAACCCTAGCTGCTACTCAGTTCTTGCCAATGCGCCAAGCCGCCATTCGTGTCGGCTAATGACATCGCACAACCCGTCTGAGCCTGCCGTTAGTCTCCGCGAAGGACCTGCTTTTGGGGCTCAATGGCGGCGCAGGTCTTCATGAAATCACTGTCAATGAAGTCCTTCAGGGCTGGCAGAAACTGTTCAAGCAGCTTGGGAACGCCCTCCAATTGTTGCTTGAATGACGAACGGGCCGGTTTCAAAAGCTGTTGGCGAAAGTGTTCGAGTTTTTCAAGCAGAGCCAGGTCAGAAGCAGAAAGCAGCCGTTTGCCCTTGAGGCTTCCGGGAAGACGCTCTTTAATGATGTTTGTAATTTCCTCGTTTGCCTGCCGCAGCAACGCAACCTGTTCTTCAAACCGGCCATGCGCCTCCAAATCGTCCGTTTCAACGCGACTGCCGGTTAGGATTGAAACGCACTGGGCAAGCAATCCCTCCAGAATCTGGCACCCTCGGTAAAAAATCCCCATGCGCAGCGTTGGGGGTTGCGCCTTCAGTGGTTCCCATGCCTTCAACTTGGATTTTGCCCACTTTTGAATCTCCGCCAGCGATTCACCGGCGGGAAGTGTGGAAGTGCGTGGCGGCATTTTCTCCTGCGGCAGCATGGCCGCAAGGGTCTTGGGGTCTAGGACATGGGGATCAAAACCTGCCTTTCTGCCTTCTTCCACGTCAATGTAATAGCCGCGTTTTTTCGTGTCATAAAAGATCGGCCAGTTGAGGGAATCCCGAAGGCATTGAAGGTCCCTGAACACCGTTCGCCGATCATGCCTGAATTCCCGAACATCCAGCTCATCCACCAGTTTATCCATGGACGGGTATTTCATGCTTTTGACCAAGTCCAGGACAGCAACGATGCGAACGAGCATCGCTCTAGTGTTGATGGCCTGCGGTTTCGTTAGGCTCTTTTTCATGTAGTCTTGATGTTGGTCGGCTACCCGATGTCAGCAGTTATCTTGCCAGAAATATTCACGCCGCCGCAACCAGGTGTAAAAAGCTGGAAGATCTTCGTGCGCCAACTCCGCGCCATTCACTGTAATCCGGCTGGCTTGGACCCTTTGCGTCCCCAGGCGCACGCGCAACCCAAAGCCCGGCGCCAAAGCGATCGTCCAAGCCTCAGACGGAGACTGCACCGCGCACTCGATCAAAAAACGAATGTCGGAAATTTCAGGCAAGTGATGGAGGCGCAGATTGATTCCAGTAAATTCAAATCCCACCAATTGGCTGCATTTTTCCAGGCAAAGCTGGTGCGTGGGGTCCCAGAGCGCCCGGCAGATGGACTTCCGTTTACCGCGTCCGGTGGAATAAACCAGCCGCTCGATGGTCCTTACCAGCCCGCAAATAATTTTGCCATGGTTTACCTGCGCTGTTTCAGCTATCGGATTTAGTTTGCGCCGTGCGGCAATTGCAGCGTGCTCGCCGGAGCAGGTGTGCCACCGGCGGCAGGCTTTAGTTCGGCGTGGTGGGGTTACCCATCCAGGCAGCGGCATACCGTGCCGCATAAAATCCCAAATTTGCCACACCGTGCCAGCACAACTTGTGGGAACGTGTCCTGTGGCCACCGCGCTCTCAATAATCAACCACAGGCTGCGAAGTTCAGCATGGGATTGCCACGGCTTCGTTTCGATCCTCGCCCGGCCTGCATAGACTTCGCCAGTCATGCCGTCAATGGTCAGCCAATCCCCTTCATGCACTGGCTCAAACCCTCGAATCCGCAACCGCCGTTCCTCCACCTCGAACGTTGCGTTTCGCCAACCAGCAACGCAGGGTGTGCCGTCAGCTTGGCAACGCAGCGCTCCGTGGCTGGCAAAATTCCCGGCCAATTCCAGCACCCCGGCGCACGCCCGGGAAACCTGCTCGTGGACTTTGTGGTGATAGTAGTCAACGACCAGAATTTTGGGAAATCGGGACGCTTTCAACCTTGCAGGTGAAGTGGTCGCAAACACCACTTTGCCAGAAATCGCCCCGCCGCTCCCGGCCACACCTGTTCCGAGCAACGTCAGGTTCGTTTTATCAGTGATCTCCGGGCGCAAAAGAGCGGCGACTTCCACACATCGCGTCCGTTCTAAAAATTCCTCGGGCGTGATGATCCCTTCCGTCAATAATTGTAGCCGTGTCCGGATACTTGCCTGGAACGAAATGAATGCCGGTCTGACACTGTCGACAAAGAGCACCCCGTTCACAATCGTGAACTCAATATCAGCCACATCCCGCAGATGGTGTTCTGCGATTTCACCCACCTGCACCAAGTCCCGGTAAACCGACGGCCAATGTGACTGGAGCGACATAAATCGCCAGCCAGCCTAACCAAGTCGCTGCAATTTTCAAGCGAAACCAACCCGCAGATTTGTACGCCGCATAGTCTTGTCAGTTAAAAGCGTTGCCTGGCTTGGCGCTTCCAAACTCGGCAAATCGCAGCCACCGCTATTTTGGACCGCTCAGTCCCTGCACTGCAATGAATGAGTACCGGCTTAGGCAAGCTTGCGAACGCGGTCTTTACCCTGTCAAGCAGCACATGGCTGGGCACGGCGACACCCAGGTCTTCCTGAGCCACCTGGCGCACCGCCAAGCCAGCATCGGTATAGTAGTGAGCAAGCGGCTGGCCAAGCTGGCGGTAATACACGGTCATTTCATCGTCGGACAGCAGGTTGATGACGGAGCGAATGCGCTGCCGTCGGACCTCCTCCAGCCAGCGGTCAACGGCGGTTGGTTTGACCGTAATTCCGGGGTAGCCGGGCCGCTCGCTGGTGGCCAGCACACCAGGGATAATCCAGTGTATCTCCCCTTCGCTCTTGTCGTGATCGCGCTTCATATTCTGCGGTCAGGGTATCTCCTGCCAGTGACAACGCCGATCATCGTGCCAACGATCGGTCACAAAAGCAATCCACGTAATTTTGCGGGAGTGACAGCGTTTGTCATGGGGACTGTGTTATGCTGCACTCATATGAAAAATTTTGATATTGATCTGGATGAACTGTTGGTAGAACTCGAAGAAGAAATGACAAAACCGACGGCACGGCAGGTCCTCACCGTGCCGGAATGCGACTGTTCGCGGGAACTTGATAGCTTCCTGGACGAGCTGACCACGGCGTTGGCGGCGGTCCCACCCGCCCTGACCCTGAGGTTTGTCGGGGTCCATAACATGAATCCCGACCCCGCGCTGGCGGTCTATGACCTGCTCAGTCGCAAACCGCCCGGCACCAAGCTCATTACGGAGGCTGTCTCGCCCCTGATCTGCGGCAGCGTGCTGGTTTGGCTGGCGGGTGACTGCCGACGCATACGCTCCACCGCGTGGATTTATTTGCGACACCCCGATGCCCGGCGCCACCGCTTCCCGCCTTGGGAAATGGGGGAAGAATGGCAGGCTGACCGTGAGGCGGAGCCGGACTTGCCGTTGCGGGATTACCGGACGGTGTTGCGGTTAATCGGCGGCTATTTCCCAGTCAAAGATTTTGTCGGCAAACAGGTTGCCGCCGCTTGCTTGGACGAGTTTTGCCTGCTGGAGGAAAATGTCTCCCCGGAGCCAGCGGCCCTAACCGCCAAACCGAGCCGCCAGCACAAGCGCGCTTCTGGAAAACCCAACCCCAAGCGGTTTTGGTTCATCGAACGGGGTGCGCAAGGCGGTTATACACTCAAAGGCGGTTGGCCAATCAAACTGCTGAAAAAAGACCCCACCCTGCGCCAGACGGACCTGGGCCACAACTTCGCAACCAAAGAGGAACTGTTAAAGCACTTGGACACCCTCAATTTTTGCCAGGAAAACAATGCGGTCATTGTGGATGGGGAAGAGATTGTGCGCCGGTAAGCCGCTCGCCCCACTTTTTGCTGCTTTTTGCATTGCTAATGTCGTACGGACTGCGGCAGCATCATTACCATGACCTTAGAACATCTATTTTATGCCCGGTCAAGTTGCCATTAAAAACGCCAAACCCGATGCGCTCGCGGTATTTACCGACCGGACCGAGCAACAACAAGTGCTCCGGAAAGTCCTTGGTCCCGCACCCGGATCAGTGCTTGGCAAATCCTGGCTGGTCACCCAGTTTTACGGCGTGGGCGGGGTGGGCAAATCTACACTTTGTCGGCGGGCGTGTGAAATCGCGGCCACCGAGTTCAAGGAGGATGTGGTCGTGGCGGTCACCAGCTTTGATGACGACCGTTGGCGGGAAGGATCGGTTTTCACCGAAGTTTGCGCTGAATTATGCCGCTGCCTTGTGGAACGAAAGGTCATGCCACAGTTGACGGTGGGGATCTTAATGCTGCACGGCCAGCAGACTGGCCGGAATGGCGATCCGGCTGGCGGATTGGACGCGGGCTGGGCCAGGGCGTTTGTTGCCATGGACCGGGGCGTCAATGCGGCCAATATCCCCGGTTTGAGCCTGGTGGTGGATGGGCTCAAGTGGTGGCGTGAACACTCTCACCGGCAGACCTTGCAGGAGCGGCTCAAATCTCTCGGCCTCTGGCCGGAGGAACAATACGGCAAACTGAACATCCCTGACCTTGAAAAAAAACTCTCGCAGGCGCTGTATTATGATGTCATTGACTGGCTCAAGGATAATCCGAAGTTTCATTTGCGGCTGATTCTCGACGGTTTCGAGCGCTTGCAAAGCCGTGAACGGCGTGAAGACAGCCAAAAACGGATTCAGGAGTTTATCGGCTATTTTGCCGGCACCCTCGAACCCGAAGCTTGCGGGCGGTTCCGCGCGCTGCTGTTCGGACGCGAAAAACTGCGCTGGGACGAACTCTACCAGGACCCCGGCTGGAATGACTATTGGACCCAGCATTTGCTCGGCGGCTTGGCGGAAAAAGATGCCAAAGATTTTCTTGGGAAGACCCAGACCTGGTTGCGCTCGCACGGTCAGGGGCCGCTCGCGGATGCCCTGGCCCGCAATGAGAGAGAAATCCTCGACGCCTCGGACGAGAATGTGCATGGCCAGCGGGTTTTCTACCCGTTTTACCTGAATCTCGCCGTGGAACTGGTCGAGCGCGCCCGGCAGCAGGGCAACGATCCAGACCTTGGCCGCGCCCCGGCGGAACTGCAGGACCGGTTTTTCCGTTACTTGGATAAGCGTGAATTGCGGGCGCTAAAAATCCTCGCTCTATCAGAAGTGTTTGACGAATCGCTCTATGACTGGCTGGCCAAGGAGCGCTTGATAGATTATCCAGTCCACAGTTTTCACACCGACCTGCGCCAGGAACACTCCTATTTTCAGCAAGTGGAAGGCCGTCCCGGAGACTGGCGATTTCATCGGTTGTTCGAAGACGCATTGCACGCCCACTGGCAAAGCAACGAAGCAGAGCGGGTGGAGGGAAGGCAGGTGATAACCAGTCTTTTGGATTACTACGGCACTCCACTGAAACAAAAGCCCGAGCGTGACTGGACAGAAGCGGTCGCGGAATCATGGCGGCGTGGGATGGAAATTATTGTCACACAGGGGCCGGAACTGGGATTGCTACAGCTTGAAGAATGGAAAACCCTGTTGCGAGCAGAGCCGTGGTCGATTGAGCACTTCTGCGATTTGGAGATGCGGGAGAATTTCACACGAAGAATCCTCAACGAGAGCAAGCGCATTCTTGGCAATAAGCACCCGTTTACCTTGAATGTCATAGGTACTCTTGCATGGTTGCTCAATGAAAATGCTAAATACGATGAAGCGGAGGAACAGTTTCGGCAACACCTGGAGGGTTGGGAACAACTTGTTGGCCCCGATCATCAGGTAACACTTAATTGTGCGAGTCACCTTGGTTTATTTCTTCACTACAAAAAGGCCGATTACAATGGTGCAGAGCCATTGCTTTGTCGTGTTGTGCTAGGGCGCAAGAAACTTTTAGGCCTAGAACATCTGGACACCTTAGACAGTATCAAAAACCTTGCGTCACTGCTAAGAGACAAAGCAGACTATGCAGGGGCAGTAGCACTGTATCAGCAAGTTATTGAGAGCCAGGAGAAAACGCTTGGTTCAGAGCATCCGGAAACGCGCAAGAGCTGCCGCGATCTTGGGCTTACATATAAAATGATGGGAGATTGCAAGAAAGCAGAAGCGCTTTATCGGCGAGCTGGGAAAACCATGCAAGACATCTGGCAACGTGATTTGGAAGATGCAGAAAAAACTCTCGGGCCATACCATCCAAGCGCTCTTTACAGTGCACATCTACTTGGACTCTTTCTTTATGGAAATGGAGATAATGAGGGTGCTGGAAGGTTACTTCGCCGAGCTTTGGTCGGCTTCGAGAAAACCCTCGGCCCAGAGCATCCATCGACGCTTGGCGTTGCGCAGAGTGTTGGCGTTCTATTACACACAATGGGGGACAATGAAGCTGCCGAGGTGCTGCTTCGTCGATCTTTAGCTGGGTTCGACAAAATCCTTGGCTTTGAACATCCTGACAGTTTAAGGAGTGTCGAGCATCTCGCATCATTGCTTGAAGACAAAACTGATTACAACGGTGCCGAGGTGCTGCGCCGACGGGCACTAGCAGACTCGGATAAAGCCTTTGGTCCGGAGCATCCGGATACACTTAACAGAGTCACAAACCTGGCGCATGTGCTCAGTGATAAAGGCGACTACGAAGGTGCGGAAGCACTGTTTCGCCGAGCATTGGCCGGATACGAAAGAGTCCTTGGTCATGAGCACCCGGACACGCTCTATGGTTGTTGTTTCCTGGGAAAACTGCTATCTGTAAACTGCGACTACACAGGAGCAGAATATCTGTATCGCCAGGCTTTGTTGGGAAGAGAGAAGACTTTAGGGCCAGAGGATCCGGTCACACTCAAGACCGTCATCTGTCTGGGTATAGTGTTACACAATCAGGGAAACCATGATGCTGCCGAACCACTTTATCGGCGGGCTTTGGTAAGCTATGAGAAACTGCTTGGTCCTGAGCACTCGGACACGCTAGCGTGTGTTGATGGCTTGGCATACGTTTTGAAGGCAAAAGGTAACTTTCAAAGCGGATTGGCATTATTGAAAAGATATTCTGCTTCAGAACAAGGCCGAACGGTATTGCGTTATACCACCGCCTGCTTAGAAGCATTAATCGGCAATATGGAGGGAGCCAAGTGCTTGATTGCCGAGGAAATCGCCGCCAGGCCCGCCGCCCACGAGCAGGCTCTGAAAGACGACGACCTGAAACCCATTCATGATTTCATTCAAAAAACGCTACCAACTTAAAATAGTGATTCCCTCACAAAATAGAAAGAATAATTATGAACGAGATAAAAGAAGTTCAAAACAAATTCGATGCAGTATTTGACAGCGTCATGAGCCTTGCTAGGCAAAAAGTTTTGACTGGCGATGCGCTCAGCGAACTCCAAACCCGACTTGGTACGCTCCAGCAGGCAATCAACGACCTGAAGAAAACCTGCCAGGCACCATCCGTGTCGCATAAAACTTGATTGAAATAGCAAGTTTATGAGTGATGAATTCGTTTTCACCGATAAAAAGGGCCGTTTAATCCGCATCGAGTGTTGTGATCCGACGATTTACGCCTACCACGGTATGGTGAAGATCGGGGAGTTGGATTTTCAAGACTTCGACGACGATGGCCTTATTATGTCCTTCATTGAGGTCAAAGACGGATATAGACGTGCAGGAATCGCTGTCGAGATGATAAGGTTCGCTAAAGAGCGTGTGGGTGACTTTATTCTTCCTGGGTTGGGTTGGAACGCAAGAAGGGACGATCAGCTTCACACGACACAAGACGGACGGGCCTTGCTGAATTACTGCTTTAAGCACGGCATCCTCTCGCCAAAGGATTGCGCAGACTACAAGGAAAGGGCCGAAGACCAAGATTCTGGAGAACCACCCAACGAGGAAACCTTGACCAAATGACGCCGTCTGAATACACGAATAGCGTAGGGCAACGAGCCGAGCAGGCCGTGAAATCCTTTTTGGAAGGCGACGGTTACAAAGTTATTCCGTACGGAGTCGAATATACACTAAAGGATGTCGCTGCTCTAAGCACTGAAGCCTATTCAGCGCTTCATCTTTCCGATGTCATTACGAGCGCCCCGGACTTTTTCGTTTTGTCGCCATCGAAACAGGGCTGGTGGCTTTTGGAGGTGAAATACCGCAAGTGCTGGTGCGACCTTGCGCGAGACGGTTTGAAAAAGAAGCTGGAGATGCAGGCTCGGTGCTGGAAAAGAGTCGTTGTTCTGATCGCAGTCAAACATCCCGTCGGCCCAGACAAGTTGTCGACCAGTTACATTCGCGCGTGCCAGTTGTGCATGGACAGTGGCAGATTGATGGCCTATAGAACGAACTCAACCGAAGGCAGGGAATGGGATGCTATCGAGTGGGATTTTCTTGATCCAATCGAGGCAGTATTTGGCGCTTGCTGTCAAAATATGGCAGGAATGAAGCGCCTGAATAAACTCGTCGAAACCATCAAAAAAATGCCGGAAGACTCAAGCGACAAGAATATGATTGATAAGAATTTGCTGCGAAAAGCTTGAGATAAAACACATCCGAGCAAACCAACTCCTGAACACCAATGAATCTTTTTGCCGATTGCCGACCGCAAGAGTTTGATCGGGACGATGTGATGGTGTACCATGAACTGGGCCATATGGTCACATGGTTTAGTTACGGGAGGGAAATTGGCGCGATAAGCTTTAAGCGTTCACGAGAAGGCCGTCTGTCGGAGGCAAAAGCGGCAAACGTCAATCCACCGAGTCTGGCATGCAAACAAGATGCCGAGCAATTTGCTGAGCGCATACTCGCCGGTGAATCAGCCGCCCGCCGCAAATTAGGCAATATTACACGCGATCAGATTTCGACGATGGAAATCGAGATTACACCCAACACTAATATCCTCGCCCTCGTGCATGTTGCGCACACAAAAGAAAGAGCGGCACAGTTAATTTTTGAGGAATATTCTAAAGGAAAACAAGATTGGTGCAACTCAGCACGCTTTCGGCTCGGAGGAGACATTCCACCAATAAAGCTCGAAATTACTGCCAAGACCGAAATTCCTGCGCTCCTGCTTGTGGGGCACAAAGATGACGATACAATGCGGGCCATTTGGGTAGCATACGAGACGGCGAAGCCGAAATGCTATGAGAGGTTGCTTGTTCGACTGGGGGCGAAACCGAGGTGGTATAAATGGTTGCGAGTTCGACTGAATCGAGCCATCGCTGTTATTGATACGCATTGGGACGCGATTGAAAACATCGCAAAAGAACTAATAACACGACTTCCGGCACAAGGCCGCACGGAAATCTTCTCGAAAGATGAACTCATTTTACTGCTTGAAAGGGAAATGAAGAAAAAGGCGGAGCGACAGTAAAATGAACAGAAAGAAAAACTATGAGTGAACCTAAAAAAGAAAAATGTGATTGCTGTGGACGTAAGATCGTACTGGTCAAGTCCGGCTGGAAATTCGGCGAATGCGAACTGTGCGGCTACACGACTTGTGAGGAGTGTCTCCCCGAATACAGCGGCGGGCGGACCTGCTGCCAATGTCCACACTGTGGCCATTTCACGGGATTTGCTCAAAAAAGCAAATATTGAGCTATGCCTGATTCGTTGGATGCCCACAATCCGCCGGGGGGCAGGCCCGTGAGCAAGGCACCGGCAGGATTGCCACATGAACTTTTTTCCGAAGGGGATCTGGCGGATTTCCTGCTTGACCGTTGGAAACTTGCCTCGGCGGAGTTGCATGCCGCCAGGCTGGCTGGCACAACGAACAAAGAAAAATTGAACGACACTGCGATCATTGATCGGTACCGTTTGGCAACACCTTCGCTTTTGACTGGATTTAAAATCATCAAGCATGGCTGGGAGGAGACCCCGTCCGCAGACCTGGCCCCGTCCAGGCCGGGACCTCAGGAAGATTTTGACAGCCACGAAGATTTTCTCCAGGCACAAATTGATTACTTGGAAGCCCGCCTGAAACGCGCCTCTTTGCGTCGAAGTTACATCATTGTCAGTATTCCGTTCGAGGGAGACGGCGATCTCCTGCGCTTTCGCCCGCCTGAATGTCCCGGAGTGCCTCCCCAGGGTGTGGTTAGCGGACCAGCCATTCAGATGAAGTTCGAGAGGGCTGAGCCAGAGGACGCAGCTTGGAAAGATGCGTTTCGGGAGGACTTGCAAATGATTGATCGCTTTCTCACGGCCACCCGCGCAGCGGTTCACGGATTTAACCTTCAACTCGCCAGCTTATGAACCCCATCGAAATATACGCCAACGGCCAGAAGGTTTCCACGCTGGCACTGGAGGCGACCATCGGACGCGCGCATTTATCCCGCGCGCATGCCGACGCCAGGTTCTTTGCCAACGAACAATTCAGGCTCAAGCCGACGGCGAGTGGCTGGACTATTTCACCCGTGCCCGGCACGGTCAACCCCACACTCCTGAACAATGCGCTGCTGCTCGGACCTCAGCCTGTTGCCAGTGGCATGACCGTAAAAGTTCGTGGTGCGAATGGCTTGGTATTGGAACTCCGTATCCCAAGTACACCAGCAACCCATTCCGCCCCTGTTCCGGCTTCCCCCGTCTCGTTCCCAACTCCTGCCGCCCGGATTCCGGATGCCCCGCCGAGACCAGCCGTTATGCCACATGGCAATTTAGCCTCCACAATTTTTACCCTGCAAGACATCCTGAACCGGATTGAGGCCAACAGCGGCCAGGCCCAGCAGCACAGGTCAAACGCCACCTTAGCCAATGCGGGTGCGGCGATCACCTATCTCCTGACCAGCGGTTCCAAGAGAAGAACGGTCCGGACCGTGGGCGGGATAGCCGCACTCGGGGGAGTGCTTTACGGCAGCAGCCAAAGTAACCAGGCGGCCAACTTGGATGCGCAGAATAACACGCTCATGGATTCCGGATTGAGCGTCATTGAACTGGAAGGGCTTTCAAACCTGAGGTCGGAAACAAATCCTGATGCGGTGCATAGATTTCTGGAACTGGTGCTCCGGCTTGGCGCTCAAGTGGATGACGTGATCAAACGCCAAGGCAGCCGGATGAAAAACATGAGCTTGCTCGGGCGCAGCAAACAGCAACTGCTCCTGGACGCGTTGCATATTGATATTATCGCCAACAAACTCCGATTGCATCGGATTTACAACCAGATCGATAGGACAAAGACTTTTCCCGATTATGCCGGCGAGTTTACGCGAAAAGTTTCCGGCATTAACGCCGCGAAACTCCAAAAAGAGGGGCTTTATGCCAGGATAATCATTGGTGTCCTTGTTGTCCTTGGAATTATCCTGACGAATGCGAGCCCAGCCGCCGCCGCACTCCTTTTGGTCGGCTTGGGATTTTGGGGATTTAACCACTTTTTCCCGGTTTTCCCGGAGACAAAAAAACTTAGAAACGCCCTGAACACCCTGATTGACGGCTTGCAAAATCAACCGACCATCCACTCGTTGACCGTCACCTGACCCAACGCGCAGGTCTTTTCATCACCAGTATATGTTGCCATGAATACGGTTGAAATTTTTGAAAACGGCCAGAAGCTGATGGTCCGGCATCACCACAACCGAGGGTGGCAGGATGGCGGTGCCTGCAAGTGCTGTCCATCGGTGTCTGGTGTGCAGATTAATTTGGGTTTTGGAGAGAAAAGGAGCTTGCTTTATGGCGGTTTCTTGTGGAGTTTCATTCAGTTGCACAAGTTTGATTTGATAGTTTTAAATAAAAACGAATTATGGCAGACAATAAAATCAAAGGCGTAGTGGACATCGTTGTCCTCCTCGATGTCACCGGCAGCATGCAGGAATGCATTGATGCCGTGAAAAACAGCATCTCCACCTTCATTAGCGGTCTCGCCGTTAAAGATGCCAACAACGAAGCGCCGATCAAGGACTGGCGCATGAAAATCTGCGGCTTCCGTGACCACCAGGCAAACGAAAGCAATTGGTTCGTGGATAATCCGTTCGTTCGCGACGTGGCGGCGGTTCAAACCCAGCTAGCCGCTCCAACCATGCAGGCTTCCGGCGGTGGAGACGAACCCGAATCTCTTCTCGATGCCCTTTTTAAGTTGGCCAAAATGGAGCAGGCTGGTGTTCAGGATGCCGAAGACCCCAACAAGTGGCGGGCGCGAGGAACCGCTGCTCGTGCCATCATCTTCTTTACCGATGCAACGTTCAAAACCCCGATGACGATTCCCGAGGCCGCGGGCGGCGGCGTGCCGGATGTTATCACAGCCATTATTGCCAACCGCATCATTCTCTGCGGATTCTGTCCGGAATGGCAAGGGTATCTCGACCTCGCCTCGGCGGACCGTGCTGAGTTCGAGTTTGTCGCCACCGTCGCTGATACCCCTGCCTTGGCCGGTCTCGGCAAGCCCGGCGATGAAGGGCATGCGGCAATGGTGGCCGCTGTCAATGCGCTCAAGGCCAAGGCGTCCAACAGTGCCGCCTTTACCAAGGTAATGCAGCAACTGGCTAAAACGATTTCAAAATCTGTCGCAGTTGAAGTGGCAGCTTGCTGATGCTTTGCCCTATGTCCACAGAATATAGCAGTGGCGTTAAATTCAAAGAGGGCGATAAAATAAAAGGGTATCAAATCGTCAAAGCCTTCGATCCGGGAGGGTTTGCCTTTGCCGGAAAAGCCAGGGCGCCAACCGGACGTTCGGTGTTCTTCAAAAAATATAAACGTCCAGGGGGATCCTCGCCTTGGTTAACGGGTTTTATCGCCTACCAGACTGAGCTTAAGCGTCGAATTCAAGCCGATCCAGCCGCAAAGGCACTTTGCTACGAGTTCATTGAGTTCTTCGAGATGAACAAGCCGGGTGGGACAGTTCCTCTGCGGGCCTTCTATCAGGTCTTTGAATGGGTGGAAGGTGGAAAAGACCTCAGCAAAGTTCTGGAGGAAATCAAAACCAATCCTGCCAGTTACGATTGGAACCAGCGCGTGATCTTCGCACGGGTCATGATGGCTGGCATCAATGCCATCCACAAAGCAGGGGTCATCCATACGGACATCAAACCCGAAAACTTCTACCTCCTGCCGGAGCCAGCTATTGCCGCCAAATACAAACTTCGGGTCATTGATATGGATTTCTCGCTGTTGGACGGCAAGCAAGCGCCTTGGCATGGACATGAGGGTTATGTTGGGACACCCGGGTACCTTTCCCCCGAGCATCTCGCGGGAAAGGTTCCACTTAAGGCGTCCGACGTTTTCACACTCGGCCTGATAATCGGCCAAGTGCTGGGGGGAGGACATCCAGCCGCACCGGCACTCGATACCTATGAGGATCAGGTGAACAATGGCCGGCTGAAACCAGTCACTGTCCAAAAAACGATTGAGAATGTTGCCGACTTGGATTTCCTGAACCATGTAATCAACGGCTGTTTACGCCAAGAGGCGAACAAACGGCCCACGGCGGAGCAAGTGCTTATGGCGTTGAATGGTCGGCTCGCGGAATGGGATGGCAAGCGGCCAAACACTGCCACCCCAGCGATTATTCCTTCGATTCCGCGTCCAACATCCGCACCAACTGTCAAGCCCACGCCGAAACCACCGGTTCCAGTACCGGCGGTGTCACCGATGCCGCCGCCATCAGCTCCAGCGCCGGTGTTGCCACCTCGTCCCTCCCCACCAGCGCCTACACCCGCAACTTCATCCCCGGCAGCATCCGCTGGCGTCGAATTGATTGGCCCTGCTGGCCAGAAACTCAAGGCGAACATTCCAACAAAATTCGGGCGTGATGCGTTTAAAGCCTGGGGCGAGGATTATCAAAAATTCATCAGTCCGGAACAGTTTCGGCTGTACAAGGACGCCTCTGGTCAATGGCTTTTGGAGCATTGTACCGAGGCAAAGAACGCTACCAACGCCAATGGCTGTTTAGTCGCTGCCCCAGTTTCGGTGCAACCAGGGATGATCATTACGCTGGGTAAGACTGGAAAGTGTCCAATAACGTTGAATTTGGGTTAACCCTATGCCTTGGAAATGCCCACAGTGCGGAAATGACAACGCCGATTCGGCAGTAACCTGCGTATTCGGCTGCGGTTATGTGAAGTTTCCACCCGGCGTGGTTTTTGTTTCCGACGTCACTGGCAAGGAAATCCAGGCGCGTATCCCCACGACCTTCGGCGCAACCGCCCTTAAAACACTGGGAGACTCCGAAATCAAATACGTATCCAGCGAGCAGTTCAAGTTGGAAAAGCGCATAGACCAGGGCGGTTGGGCTATCATAAATACTTCCTGGGCAACGAATCCACTTTTTCTAAACGGATCTCCTATCCCGCCCGAGGGAATCATCCTGAAACATGGCGATAAACTGTCCATCAAGGACAAGTTCTTTCGGCTAACCATTCGCTTGATCAGCTAATCACCGATACTGCGAAACCCATGAGCAACGAAATGCCAAAATCCGCGTTCCTCAACGAACTTGGAGTTAAAATTGGCCAGGTAATTTTCGGCACTGATACACAAGTGGATGATTTAAAACATGTTCCGGAATCAAATAAAATGGATGTTGCTATCCCTGCAAGCGAAGTTAAGAAAAATCAAGCTGAGCTCTTAGCACCTCCCGCCAACGCAGTCCCCGCTGACTACATTTCTGCTACCGATGCCCTAAAACGTATCCGGGCAGGAATGGCGGCTATCTTCCAACGCGCTGCTGCCAAGGTTGATTCTGGCGAATTCCCACTTATAGGCTGGGGATTAGCCCTCCCCCGAGTGCAAAAGCTGGATCCTGAACAGGCAGGTAAGCCATGGTTTTTTATCGGGGACATCCACGGAGATTTTCTTGCTTGGCATCGGTTGTTTGAGCGGGTGCGTCAAGAAAAGGATTTTCGCCTGTGTTTCCTGGGCGACCTTGTGGATCGCGGGCCACTGGATATTGAATGCCTTGCCGCTTTGTTGGAGGCAGTGGAAAAGCATCCCAACCAGATCCTTTGGATTCTTGGTAACCATGACGAGGGGTTGCGGTTCAACCCGAAAGCGGAGAAACGGTTTTCGTCCAGTGTAGAGCCTGCTGAGTTTGCGGATTATCTGAATGAAGCCCATGCAGGTATCGCACCCCAACAGTTGGAGGAATGGGGCAGGCTTTTCATCAACATTTGCCGGCGACTGCCAAGAGCGATGCTTTTCCCTGATGGGCTGCTGGCTACCCATGGCGGAGTGCCGCTTCAGGACCGATGGGAAACGCTCAAGACCTTGGAGGCGTTCCACCATGAAAGGGTCTTGGGTGATTTTACCTGGACGCGAGCGACAAACTATCCGACGAAACAAGGTTGGAAATATGATCCTGCCAAACGTGCAACTTCCTCGGCGTTTGAGTTCGGCTACAAAGACCTTGAAGGCTTCTGCAAGGCCGTCGAAACAGTGTTTCCGGTAAAACGGGTTGTGCGCGGGCATGACCATGTGGAGAACGGCTTTGAAGTGCCAGATAAATACAAGAGTATCCCTTTGCTGACCCTCAACGGTTTTGGATTCAACTGCCTTAACAGTTCCGTAGCCGACTATCGCCCCAAACTGGTGCTGGGCGTGGGCGTCCCTGGCGAATTGCCCCGGGTCGAAGAAGTTTCCCATCTTCCTGAAGAGCATGCGGGGGTCTATCTCCTTGCCATAAAATGAAACCACAAAATGTTGACCTCGTATTGCTGGTGGATTCCAGCGAGAGTATGCGTCCGTGCTTCAACCAATTGCGTGAGCACCTGAAAGACCTGCTCTACCCATTACAACAAGCGAACTTCAGAGTGCGCTGCGGTGTGGTGGCCTATGCCGCCGCGCCTGGTCCCGCTGGCCCGATCTACGACCATACGTTCATAGGCGGCAGTGGGCCTGATATGATTCAGAAGCTCTACAGGCCACAGGTCAGCGCCAACGACTTTTTCACCAGCGATCCTGCCGTGATAGCCAGGGTGTTGAGTGGTTTGGAAGCCCAAGGCAACGAAGACACCCTCCTCGCCTTGGACATTGCCGCAGATTTCCCGTTCGGCCCTCCGGATTCCACTCGTCGCGTAATTGCCGTTTTCACCGACGAACCACTGGAAGCAGGAGTGTCGGAGGCTCAGCCGGTGGCGAAAATTCCTGAACTAATCCAGAAGCTGATGTCGCGCCGTATCCAGTTGTTCGTCTCCGCCCCCTTCAGTGGGGCCTTGGAACAACTAGGTTCATTGGACCGTGCGGAAATCGAGGCGGTGGACGGTGGCGATGGATTGAAGTCGGTTGACTTCAAGAAACTGCTGGCGCAAATGGGCAAGAGCATCAGCGTTTCGTCAATGCAGATGGGAGCCGAGCCAGCGTGGAAAAAAGCTATCTTCGGGCAGGACCGCTGGACGGCCAATCGTGCCATTACAGACGCCAATCGGCGCGTGGTCCTGTCTGTGGGCGAATCGGCCCGGCTCAACACCTCGCGCCCCATCACCAAGATCAATGTACGTTTGCAGTGGACAGCATCCGTGGACTTGGATTTGCACGCGTTTTGCCGGACAAGGGGCGGGCAGGATGAGCATGTGTATTTCGCGAATGATTCTGAGTCTGACATTAGTTTGGATAACGATGCGGGTATAGGTGACAGGGGAGGGCAAAACGAAGAAAATATTACCATCACCTCCCTAGACGGTTTTGAGGAAATTCTCTTCGCCACCAAGATTTTCACCAAGGGCGGAAGTTATGCGGATTATGACGGGCGGGTGGCTGTTCAAACCAACAATGGCGATGACATCGTCGTGCCATTGACCTCGCGTGAGCGAGCAGACTGGTGTGTCATTACCAAGATCACCAATGGGGCAAACGGACCTTCGGTTACTAACGTAAACCGAGTGACCGATGACAAACCAACTGTCGATCGTTTCTGAGCGGACTTAGCGCGCTCGCCACTGGTTCTTGCTTGTGTCACCGTTCCCAGAAGCAGCACTGATTGAAGCGGGGTTTCTCCGGCAGCGCTGTCGTGAGCCAATCGAGTATTATTGCCCGGATTGTGGTACTCCGATTTCGGATTCAGATGCCACTGGGCCTTCTTCTTTAGTGGATCTAAATTCAGCAAGTCTTGGGGAGCTTAAAGGCTTGCCTCGTGTTGGGGATGTGCTGGCGGTTCGAATTACCATTCATCGTCCTTACAAGTCCGTCGAGGATTTGAGAAATATCAAGGGCATTACAGAGTTGTTATTCAATAAATTGCAGCCACTGGTTACAGTGCGAGGCAAGGGTGAAAGCGAAGCAATGTTATGCCCGGCTTGCATGAAGCCTGTTGTTTCACCTTGCTTAAAATGTAAACTTTGCAAGGAATCCCTGCCTGTCCGAACTGGGAGTGGAGAGCGTGATTGCCTGTCGGCTGAGGCCTATCGGCGCGGCGATTGTGCCCCGTCTTTCGCGCCAGAGGAACCACTTTGGGCCTTCAAGAAGGGGGAATCAAGTCCGCTGGAAGTGGCAGCCGAATCGGAGTTGCGACGACAATTTGCATCGAGTGAATTGGACGGTTCTGCACTGGTTCGAGGAGCATTTCAGAACGATTTTATTAATGCGGATGCGTGTCCGGAATTTCGGGATGTTGCCAAACCACGTCCCGAGCCAGAACCCATTGATCCCTTATGGGAGTTCAAGAAATTCTCAAGCTCGGTGACGCAGACAGCCAAGCAAAGCGAATTGATTCAGCAGTTTTTGGATGGGCGTCTGGATGCGGAGACTTTGGTGCGGAAAAGTAGGCGAGGCAGATTCGTCCCGGCGGGCCAGCACACCCTGTTCGCCTCCATTGCGAGGCCAAGGGCGGTTCCGCCGCCTCTCCCTTCAGCGCCACGCCCGACAGCCGCCCCACCACCAACGCTAGCTCCGATCCCTTTGCCAGAACCCACTCCCGCACCGCCACGAGCAGAAAGCTTCATGTGGCGTCCTGCAGCTGTTGGCGTGGGCAGCTTCCCTGTGTCCTGCCTGGTCGGTGTGGCTTTGGACCAAATTAAATTTCTGGGATCTAAAGTGGACAACATGGCGGCGACTTTCATTTCTGCAGCACTTATTTCGTTCTTTTTCTATTGTTTGGTGAGCGGTGCCTGTGGAAGGTCTCGAATGTTTGTGCGGGCCGCTGTTGTGGGGGGGCTGTTGTGGCTAGCCGTTGGTAGCCCTATGGTTAGCCTGGTAATTGATCCAAGCATGCACTCAAAGGTCTTGGTTCATATCTTTCCTTTGAATTGGTGCGCTGGGCTGCCGGAGGATGACTGGAAAACCCTGCTGATGGGAAGCATACTGGTCATGCCGTTTATCGCGGGGTTTGTCGGAAGCAGCTTGGCGGCATTCGGTGCGCGTTATCCAAGGACTGCAAGGTCACTGTTAACACTTTACTTGGCTGCGATAATCACGGGCTTCGCAATTGCGATCCTGTGCTGGAAGACCGGTTTCGCCGTTTCAGGAGATCACACTCCTGGTTTGGCACAGTTGCGTCAGCGTACCATTCCTGCTGGGCATCGCCAGTCAATCAAGACAATCGCCATTAGTCCTCAAGGAAACACGCTTCTATCGGCTAGCGGAGACGGAACGATTAACCTTGGAATAGAAAATTGGAGCAGGGAGGCATTCATATTATTGGGATAAGCTTAAAATAGGTATTGTGAAAATAAATGGAGCGTATTACCATACTGGAGTGACAACGATATCGCTCAAATTACCGAAGCACCTACTGGCACGGCTGGAGAAAGAAACACAGACGAGACATACCACCAAATCGGCGCTGGTTCGTGATTGCCTCGAACGCGGTTTAGACACGCCCGTCTCCGCTGGCGAGAGTTCATGCTACGATTTGGCGCGTGATCTCGCTGGATCAATCAAAGGTCTGCCTAAAGATTTGGCTGTTAATCCGAAATACCTGGAAGGCTTTGGCCAATGAATGGACCGGTGTTATTGGATACCGGACCGCTGGTAACTTTCCTTGCCGACGGACTATCGCACCATGACTGGGCATGCGAACATTGGAAGCGGCTCCGACCACCCCTGCTAACGTGTGAACCGGTATTGACTGAGGCGGCTTTTCTACTCAAACGAGAGGACCATGAAGCCGATGCTATCTTTGCCTTGCTTGAGCGAGGCGTCTTGCGGGTGGCTTTGCGCATGGATGAACATCAAGCGGATCTTCGGAATTTGATGCATCGTTACCGTGATCGTCCCATGTCCCTGGCGGATGCTTGTCTGGTTCGTATGGCGGAATTACACTCCCACAGTGTCATCTTTACTTTGGATAACGACTTCCGGATTTACCGACGCCATGGAAATAAAATGCTATCCCTGCTTATTCCGGACCGATAGTTGATAGGAATTTGTTTTTCAGCACTGTTCGTACTTTCACTTGTCGCGTTGCGGTAAATATACCGCCTCATCCAGCAATCCGTGACCACTCACCCCTACCGTTAAACCCGAAATCCGAGGTTGGAACAGATGGGGTTGCGAAGAGGTTGGATGGCCAAGGCTTTGCGCCGACGCCGCCGTTATCAGAACCCGATACCGGCAAGGAGGCTCAAAGCCTTGGGCGCCAACCCGCTGAAACAAGACCGCCGTGAGCTACTTCGGATTTCGGGTTAAATCCTCCCTTCCTCCTGGCCGCCCTATTCTCTGCGTCTCTTCTACGGCGATTCTTTCCCCATTTTTCTGCCATCCAATTTTTCTGCAAAATCCGCCTTCCCGGCATTCTTATCCTGGTTCGCTATTTGCCTGGTCGTCACCCATCCCGCACGCTGCTTTGAATTCATCCATTCCCATCTTTTCAATCAGGCTCCCCAGCCTTTCCCTGGCCTTGCCCTTGGCGGCATAGACACGGACAATTCGCTCAACCAGCGCGATCACCTGCGCTTCATCGAGTTGGTCCATGAGCTTTTGGGCGATGCGCGGTTTCGCGCCCGCCGCGCCTCCCACATACACCGAGTAACCGCCGGGAGTGGCCACGATCCCGATATCCTTGACCAAAGGCTCCGCGCAATTCCGTCCGCATCCCGACACGGCAATGATCAGTTTGGACGGCGTGGGTTTGTTGGAAAAAAGCCGGTCCAATTTCAAACCCAGGGCAAACGAGTCCTGCAGATTGTTTTCGCAAAGGTAGCCCCCGGAGCAGATCTTGACTGGCCGTATCGAGGCCCCGGAAACACTATAGGTCGGCAGCCCCATGAGATTCCGGCCTGCCTCATTCCGCTCCGGGTCGGTTATGCCGCCAATGACCAGGTCGCCGCTGAGCTTGAGCCTGGCTTCGGGATACTTCTCGCAAAGGTCCGCCATCTTCCGGAGGGCATCCGGGGTCATGACCCCACCGGGAAAGTGGGGGGCGATCATCGTCGTAACTGGTTTATTCATATTGTGACAGTGCGCTGGTACTGTAGCGGCCAAGTCCCGGCAAGTATTTGACTTGAATCAAGCTTCTTGCGGTTCAACGATGCGTGTCCACTGCCCATATGCTGGACCAGCTATCTCCATTGTGGGAACGTCCCTCTCCATTCTCCCAAACCCCTGTCAAATATTTTTTGCAAAAAAATATGTCGCGTATTGTCATGGTGTGGCGCGAATAGTGTATTCATTGTCCAATATAAATACGCGCCCAGAGCAAACCGGCAGTGTCGCCAAAAAATCCGGGTGTATAGGTAGCGGTGCAAAAAACGATGCACGACATGGATACCAATAGTCAGACTGGAACCAGAACTGGGGAAGGCGGCAGCCCCGACCGGCGATATCAACGCCGGTCAGGTAATCCCATGCTGGTGCCAGGAATTGCACCGTTTCTGCCTCGTTTTTGCGCCATGCCTCCAGATTGCAGCCGCACGCGTCAAAACCAGGGTGACAAAAAGTGCAAAACTCCCTCCGCATCCCTCCCGGCGGTAGCTTTTCCCTCATTTTTATGCCCGTCAATTTTTCTGCAAAATTTGAGGTCTGCATGCGGTCAGAAATCGGTCAACAACGTACCGATTCCGTTCAGTTTTGTTCAGAAACGTACCGGTTTTGTACCGATTTTAATCCCAAAAATTCTCCACCGTAGGACCTCGCTCATCTCCCGAAAATATCCTCAAACCAGGCTTGAAGCTGCTGATTGTAAGCAAGTTAAAGCATATCCTGAATCGCTAAAGCCGCGCTTGAATCGCCCGGTTCCAGAACACCGTTCGGTCAAAAACGAAAACCGTACCGATTTTGTTCAGTTTTGTACTAATGTTATCCCCGCACCAACCTCACCCGGCAATGTTTCTGCATGGTTGGTTTTTCATTTTTATGCCAATAAATATTTTTGCCATGTTCCTGTTCTCAATTTTTCTACAAAATTTTCATTTCCGGTGTTCTCTGGTGCTCGCGGGTGCTTTCCAGTGCTTTGCCGCCCGCCGGGTGGCGGTGATAACCGCCCACCAAAACTTGAAGTTTCATCACCCTGGGAACGTCAAAAACACACGAACATGAATAAGCTCACCGCCCTTGCGTTGGCCGCCCTGTTGCTCCTTATTCCCGCAGGAGGCGTCGCCGCCAATCTCACCATCACTCCGGATCATGCCGATGGTTGCTACGCGGTGAGTGAGTCTGTGACTTGGACTGTTACGGGTGGCACGGCCGAGACCGCTCTTCCCTATACTGTTCGAGCAGGCGGACTCACCGAGGTTGCCAAGGGGACACTAAGCTTTACCGACGGCAAGACGAAGGTGACCGCCAAGCTCGACCGGCCAGGCGCGCTCCTGTTGACGGTGGCTCTGGATGAGAAAAAGAAGGTTCGCGGTGGCGCGGCCGTCGCCTGGCCGGAGATCAAACCATCCGCGCCGGAACCGGCCGACTTTGACTCATTCTGGAAAGAGAAATTAAAGGAACTTGCCGCCATACCGACGAACCCGCTCCTCGAGGAGGTGGATTCGGGTGTGCCTGAGATCCGACTCTGGAAAATCACTATGGACAACATCCGGGGCACCAAAATCCACGGTTATCTGGCGCGGTCGAAGGGAGAATCTCCGCTCCCGGCGATGCTGCAGGTGCAATACGCCGGGGTATATGCGCTGCAGAAGGATTGGGTGCTCGGCCCGGCAAAGAACGGATGGCTGGCCCTGAACATCATGGCTCATGATCTTCCGGTGGATCGCGAAAAATCGTTTTATGAAGCGCAGAGTAATGGCCCGTTGAAGGATTATACGACCCAGGGTGCCGATGATCGGGATAAGAGCTATTTTCTGCGCATGTATCTGTCCTGTTATCGGGCGGTGGATTATCTGGCTGGCCGCAGCGATTGGAACAAGTCCACCCTGGTGGTTCAGGGGGGCAGCCAGGGAGGAATGCAGGGCTTGATCACCGCTGGCCTCCAACCGGCTGTGACTGTCGTGACGGTGGATGTCCCGGCGGGCTGCGATCAGACCGGAGGGCTCGTCGGGCGGGCCATTGGATTTCCCTGGTGGACTGGCAATGCGGCGAGGACCAAAACCTCCGGCTATTATGATCCGGTTAACTTTGCCAAGCGAATCCGTTGCCCGGCGCTGGTTGGCATGGGGCTGTGCGACACCATCTGTCCCCCGGAAGGCGTGTTTGCGATGTATAATCAGATCACCGCGCCCAAGCGCCTGGTGATCATGCCGGCGGCGGAGCACGTGGGCTGGCATGCCGCCTATGACACCGTCAGAAACTCGTGGTGGAAGGCGGCCGCCTCGGGCACATCTTTGCCGATGAAATAGAAAACCTGAATCATTAAGCCATTTTGTGAAATTAACTCTCACACTCGTTCTTGCCCTGCTGCTCCTTGTGCCCGGAGTGGGCTTTGCCGCCGATGCCCCCAAGCCCTTGGACTCGTTGCCAGCGTTCCAAGCGAAGCTGCAGACGACCTTGAGTCGGCATCTGAACCTGTTGCTTGGCGATGATGGCTCGGTCGCCATGCTCAAAGGGAAATCACTCCAATGAAATACATTCTCGCCCTAACCGCTCTGTTACTGGCTTCGCTGGCCGGGCTTAATGCCGCCAGTACGCTGGTGGTCGAAAAACTCGATGGGCCGGTCACCGCCACGGAGATTCAGGCGTTTAAGAATTACCTGCGCGAAGTGCCGGTGCCGACGAATAACCTTCACAACGCGATGGTCTATGGTAGTGGCGGGACCACCGCTGAAGCCCTGGGCCGCATGTTTGAGATTTGCGGCGATCAGGAATTGCTCGATCGGATGCTCACGTTCACGGACCGGATGCTGGCCGCGCGCAACCACCCAAAGCAGGGCGCGGTCATCTGGACTGGGCAACGGGAACTGGTCTGGCCCAACACCGAGGTCACCGACGGCAAACCCGTTTACTCCGCAGCGGAGAACGGTGACGTAGTGGGCCATGTCGCCAATGCTGCCAGGCTCATCTTGCAGCGCCAGAACCTTTGGGAGTTGAAAGTCCCCGATGGTGACCCCTTTGGCTTTGGTGCAACCTATCGCAAACGCGCTCTGCACTACGTGCGTGAGCTGGACCGGACCATTGACAGTTTTATCCTCAAATGGCTCGTGCACCCTGGCTCATTGCGTTTTCACTTTCCTGACTCGCCACTTTACGAAGCGGTCACCAAATCCGGCACCGCTGGACGTCCGGTACCCTGGAATCAGCAGATGATGCTCAATCACGGTTTTCAGCGTCTTGCCGAATGTCACGCCTTGCTGGGCGATGATGCTGACCGTGTGACGCGATACGATGCAATTGTGAAGGCCTCGGTGGACTGGTTCTTCTCCCAGGTGCAACGCGTCACCGTCAAAGGCCACCTCTGCTATAAATGGGCTTATGTCGCCGAAGAACCGCTGCGCCACATCGAAGATGCTGGCCACGGCGGGGAAGACATCGCCGGACTCTACCGCGCCTACCTCAGCCGCCGTTACGGCATCACCGCCGCCATGATGGAACCGTTCGCCAACACTGTTCTTTACGTGATGCGACAGCCCGATGGGAAGTTCATCCCGCGCGTGGACGGCACCCTCACTCCAGGCAGCCATCCCCCCGGCGGTCTGCGCAGTCCATGGCTGGATCTCTGCGAGTTTGCCCCCGAGTTGTTCCCCATGCTCCACGAGCTCAATCGCGGTCGGATCAAATCCAGTCCCGATCTCACGGCGAGCCTTCTCTGGCACAAACACCGTCGTTTAACGCTGCCCAAGAGCCAAGTTGCGCCATGAAATTCGCCCTTACTCTCGCTGTCCCGTTGCTCCTCGCGTCCGGAACGGGGTTTGCCACCGATTCCGATTTGCGCAATCCCGTCCGGATTGAGTGGGGACTGGTGGAAGGCGTGGCCAATCAGGAAGATAATGTGGTTATTTTCAAAGGCATTCCCTATGCCGCACCACCGGTGGGCAACCTGCGCTGGCGGGAACCCCAACCACCCGCCAAGTGGGAGGGAATACGCAAAGCCGACCAGTTTGGCGCGCAATGTCCCCAGCCGAAAGGCAACGCCGACACGCTGCCGTGGAGCATAAAAACTCCAAAAAACTCAGTACCACGGTCATTCAGCGAAGATTGTCTGTACCTGAATGTCTGGACCCCCGCAAAATCAGCGGCGGATAAACTGGCCGTCCTGTTTTATATTGCTCCCGGATCTTTTCCCGGGGAAGGGTTGGCGAAGAAGGGTATCCTGGTGGTCACGCTCAATCACCGCCTGGGAATTATCGGCGGGATGGGCCATCCGGAACTGACCAAAGAATCGCCACTTCATCTCTCCGGCAATTATGGCATGTTGGACATGATCGCCGCGTTGCGGTGGGTGCATGATAACATTGCCGCCTTTGGCGGTGATCCGGATAAAGTGACCTTGGCCGGCTACTCGGTCGGCAGTACGACCGTGCATTATCTGACCACCAGCCCGGTGGCCAAAGGATTGTTTCGCGGGGCGATCTGCATGAGTTTTCCGTACGATTACTTGATGGCGCCGCATAAAGTCGGCGGCGTATGGCAAAAGGAACAGGAAGGGCTGAAGTTTGCGGCCGTCAAAAAGGCCAAAACCATCGCCGAGCTGCGCCAGATGCCCGCCGGGGATCTCATCGCCAATGATCCTGCGGTAAACGGTTTCACCCGGGCGGTGCTGGGAAGCGCCTTCTGTCTGGATGGCTGGGCTTTGCCATCAGAGTATCCCGTGGCACTGGATAAAGGACTGGCCAGCGATGTGCCAACTTTGACCGGCCTGACGGCGGATGATTCCCCGGGATGTCCGCCGGTCAATTACTTAAAAACCACCGTAGCTACTTTTCCTAGAGAATTGGTCAACGTATTCGGGGAGAAACGCGAGGCGTTTACCACCAAGCAAGCTGCCTATCTGGCCTTTTGTCCCTTGTCCACTGACCAGGAGGCGCGTGAACTGGTCAAGCGGGCGCAGCTTGAATACCGGATGTCCACCGTGTTTTATTGGGCTACACGGAGAGCCCGGAAAAACCAGGCTCCGGTTTACACCTATCTCTTTGAACAAGCCATTCCGTGCAAAGAGCATCCTGAGTTTGGCGCATTTCATACCTCGGATCTGGTTTACGAATTCAATAACCTGAATACGCTGGATCATCCCTGGACCGAGGCGGATCGCCGGGTGGCGGATCAGGTATCCTCCTATTGGGTAAACTTTGTAAAAACCGGGAATCCCAACGGCGAAAACCTGCCGGCGTGGAAGGCCTTTGACCCCAACCAGCCTGCCACCATGGCGCTCGGCGCAAAACCCGGTCCCCGCCCGATCGCCGGAAAAGAAAGGTTGGGGTTCTATCGGGACTTGCTTGAGCGATAGACGGCAGACCATGGCGTCACGACAGGTAAACGTGTCATCCATAAACAGGTTAGGCCTTGCGCGACGCAACTTGTGTGGCACGTTATCGCGCGTCAGGAACATCAATAAAATCAGATTATGAATGACGATACCAAATCTTCGCCAGGAGCGGTGGAATCACCGTTGCATTTAAACAAATTTGCGCACCGATCAGCGGGTGAAACCGATCCGGTGGTACCGGGAAGCGAAAGCCAGACCATCTTCATTAAGAAAACCGCGGAGGAATCGGCGGCACACCTGCCGCAAGCCGCTCCGGGAGAGGATGACGCGTTTGGACTCCCCATCAAAGACATGCTGGGAGTAATCACGTACTGCTACGTCCGGGGCGTTTTCAGCTCGAAGGAGATCGCCGAAAAACTGAAACAGGACCCGGAGTTGCGCAAAAGCTTCGGCAAACACTTGCCGGACGAAGCGGATATCAAGGCCTTTCGCCGGAGTTATGCGGCGGAGATCGAGGACCTGCTTGAAACCGTATTCCGGGCTTTCCCGCCCAACGCCTCGAAAACAGACGGAGCGCAAGGCGTTGGCCAAACCGAAATCGTGCATCGCGAGGCGGTTGATCGGTTGCACGACGCCAACTGGGAAGACTCCATGCGCCGACATTTGCACTGATGAGCCTGAAAAGCCCCGCCCGCCAGACGGGGCATTTAATTTGGCGGGTTGCGGCAAACCAGTGCCAAGGTTTTAGCCTCGAATTACACGGTGGCGCGCGTTTAATTCGCAACGAACTGCATGATCCGCATGGCGTGGCCGGCGCTCTTGGTTTCGCCAGCCATGCGCAGGGTCAACGTATGTTTGCCACCGGTCAACTCGGAACCGAGCAGCACCGTGCGCGGATAATGCAAGCCTTTGCTATAGGCATGGAACAGATCCACCGGACGGAACGGCCCGCCATCAACGCTCGCTTCCGCAATTCCCGCATCCGGTCCGGCGACGATGAATGCGCCGATGGCCGTACCTTCAAACTCAAGTGATAATTCGGCTCCCGCCACGGTGGCGCAAAGCATGGGGATGGTTTTAAAGCGCGCGCGTTTTCCACCCGCGAGCGAATTCCAGTCAGGGATGCCCGTGGACCATCCATTTTTGATTTTGGCGAGTTTCGGGTCAATAAAGCGACCCGCACTGTAGTTGAGGGGATCAAGCGGCTGGGGCAACGGATGCGCGACGAGGGCGGCGGTTTTGGTGAGCGGCTCTTGCCACGCGCGGTTGAAGGCTTCATCAATCATCCGGGCGCAGATGGCGTTTCCAAACGGCGCGGGGTGTACGCCCCCGTATTGTTTCCAGGTCAACATGCCAGCGGTGATTTCCTCAGCGGCCTCCTTGGCAAGGTTGATGGTGGTGATGGCATAGTGTTTCGCGACAGCCTCGTGCGCCTCGATGGTGAGCGGCGTAACGCCCGACTGGAGGGCCTTGAGCATGCCTTCGTTCACGAAGAACGTGATGATAATGTCCGTGTTCGGGTTATTCTGCCTGGCATGACGAATGATCCCTTCGAGCCCACGGATGCACTCGGCACGCGTATGATGTCCATCCTGGTCGTCGTTCACCGCAAACTCGATGAAGAACAAATCCACGGGCCCGCCGCCAAGCACGTCCCGATCCAGACGAAACGCGCCGCTGGTCGAGCACGTGGAGGAGATCCCGGCATCAATAAAGGTGAACTCCGTTTCTGGGAATCGCTTTTTCAAAGCGTCGCACACCATGGGACGGTAGCCATCCATCTCGGTAATCGAGCCGCCCATGAAGGCGACGCGCCCTTTCTTGTGAACGGTAAATTGGAGACGCGCGTTATTGAGGCTGCCGCGGAATTGGACATTTTCGCCAAAAGGCGGCTTCGTCTCGGCAGCGCGCGTGTCAGACGATTGGGCGAGGCCCATGAGAGTCAAAAGCAGAGTGGTGGCAAGCAACGGTTTCATAAAACAGATGGCGGTTAAAATCGGTAAACAAAATTCATCATATCGCCGCCAACCATAGCGAGGTCCGGCACAACGACCAACGAAAAAATAGCACCCAGTGCTTTAACTCGGTCAACACATGCAGCCAAAACTTGGCCCCCTCACTCGCAGCGGCCCACATCCCCAGCACCTCCTTCTGCCCGGTGATCGTGATCCCCAGCGCGAGGTAAACAGCCACCTTCGTCACCTGGCCATTGTCCCGCACTTTGCCCCACAGCGCGTCAAAATACACGATCGGGTACACTTCCTCCAACGGTCGGTTCTGCCAGACCAGCACTTCCGCGCACACGGCGTCGGTCACTTGCGAGACTAACGACGGCGACACTTCCACCCCGTAAATCGGGGGTGAACTTGGTTTTGTGGGTGGTGGTATGTGATCTTCACAGTCAAGGAACCGGCAGCGAAGAACTGAAGTGCGGGAACGGGCGCGTATTAAACGTTATCCGTACTTGACCTTCAGTGAAGCCGGTGCCATATTACACGTGCAAACTCTGAGTGTGGGGGCGTACTGGTTTCGACCTGAGATACACGCCGGAGGTGGCATGCCGAGGATGATCCGTGGGCCTCGTAAATCATCGGGTCAAAAAATAACAGCCAACACTGAATTGGCCCTCGCAGCCTAGTGCTGCGGCGTTCACTGCCGAACACCTGCTACGGTGGATGAACGATGCAGCAGGTATGGGTGATGCCGGAGACAGCGCGGCAAAAGCCCGAGAAAAATTCATGCTGACTATGCGCACGGATTCTTGCCGAAAGGTTATCCGGACGTAGAAACTCTCTTTCGGCTAAGCATGTAGTCACGGCCGGTTTGCTTGTCAGGGACGGGGGTTCAACTCCCCCCGCCTCCACCATCCGCTGAGTCTCGATACCTCACCTACTCATGCCGACTCTGGTATGACGCCAATAAACCCCAATGCACCGGAATGGGTGCCCATCCAAAGGAAGGGTTTTGCCGTTCTATTCCAAATGCACCCGGATGGCACCGTTGGAAGTTCGAATTTCAGACACCCCGCCGGAATCCGTCAGCACGATCTGCTTTTGTTCCTTTTCGCCGGTAACGGAAATCGGTTTGCGCGGTCCATCCACCTGGATGTTGCCGAAGGAGGTCGCGGCTTTGATGGTGCCCTTGGCGCTCGATGGCAAATAGACCGTCACCGCGCCAAAGGTGGCCGTCAACTGGAAGGTATTCTCATTGCCTTTGGCGGGCGCGTACGTGAGCGTGCCATTGAGGCTGGAAAGATCGGCGGCACCCGTGACCTCCCGGGCCTCGACAGAACCAAAGGAGGTGCTGGCCGTGACGTCGCCGCGGATTTTCTCGATTTTGATCGCGCCGTTCGAGTTGCGAACGGCCGTTTTGCCGGCCACATCCCGGATCGTCACCGTGCCAAACGCCGTGGTCGCTTGCACCGCATCGCCCGCCTTGACCACTTCGATGCCGCCATTGCTGGTGGTGGCGTCCACCTTGCCCTCCACGTCGCGCGCCGTGATATGCCCAAACGAGGTGTTGGCTTTGACAGAGCCCGCGATCTGCTCGGCGGAAATCGCGCCATTGGAAGAACGCAGGGTGACCGGACCGCGCTGCTTCCTCACGGTCACGCTCCCAAAGCTGGTTTCGGCATCCACCGCGCCGCCCAGGCCCTGCAAATGAATCGCGCCGTTGGAGGTTCTGGCTTTGATCCCTTTGGCCTCCGGCACGCGCACCTCGAACGAGCAACCGGCACCGAAGCGCGAGAGCTTCGGGGCTTCCATCCAGATGGCCAGCACCTGTTCGGAACGACGCTCGGTTTTGACCAGAACGCGCGACAGGTTGGTTTTGGCTTCTTCCAAAGTCTCCCCGCCAGCATTGATTTTGGCGATGATCTCCACGTTCGTCACGCCGGAATCGGCCACCACCGAGATGCCACCGAAGGCCGTCCGCACCTCCAAACCGCTGCCCGCCACCGGCGGCACACTCAGGCGCCGATCCTCGCTGGCTTGTTGGAAATTTACGTTAAGGCGGCAATTGATTACCCCCAGCGCCCACAACAACCCCAAGCCGACAAGTAAAAGACAGGTACGAAGTGTCATAGTCAACAGGTGTGGAAGGTTGTTAACGGCGTTCCCTCATCACGGCACCCAGCGCAGCCGATAAAATTGACGCGATTGGATATCACCATCCGGCACCACAATATCCACCGTGCCGGATTCGTTGTTCACCCCCGACAGGTTCACCCAGTCAATGAGGTTGGTGCTGCCATCCAGGTAATACGTACAACCGGGAATGCCCGTCAGGGTGAATTGGATCCCGGTGGCGGGATCATGAGCGGTGACATCCAAACGCGGCGGCGCGGGCGGAGTGATGACTTTGAGTGCCGTGACTGCACTGGTGCTGCTCACCGCGTTGTTGACCACCAGGGAATACTTTCCGCTATTGTCGGGTGTCACATTGCTCAACAAGAAAGTATAGGCGGTCGCACCGGGAATATCCAGCCCGTTGAATTGCCATTGGATGACGGGGGCGTCACCCGCGATGCCGGCAGTCAGGAGCACATTGGTGCCCTGGACCACCATCTGGTTGGTGGTAATGCTGGTGATGCTCAACGGCACCAGCACGGTCAGCGGCGCGGTGGCGCTGGTAAAATCACCCATCGGACCCGTGACATAGACCGAGTAATTGCCGCTATCCGGCGGCATAACGCCCGTCAGGGTCAAGGTGCCACTGGTGGCCCCCGAGATGCGTCCACCATCAACCAGGCTGATGCCGCCCTTGCGCCATTGGTAACTGAACGGCCCGGAGCCGCCAGCCGTCACCGACAAGGTCACCACGCTTCCGGCCGCCACAACCGGGCGCGCGGGCAGGACCGAGACATGGTTAAAGGAATCCAGGCCAAACACCTCCACCCGCCCATTGTTTGGTGCGGCGACAAATAGGCGGCCATACCCATCCAAGGCCACGGAGGTGGGCGTGGCGAGCTGCCCAACGCCATCGCCCAGCGCGCCGATTTTGGAAAGATACACGCCCTGCGAATCAAATACGCGCACAATGCTTTGAAAGGAATCCGCCACATAGAGACGGCCTTGGGCATCGCCCGTGATGCCCTGCGACCTGCCGCCGGCCGCGCCCAACCCCATGCCCCCGAGCGGTGTCACCAGGGAAAAGGCCCGCAGTAATCCGCCATTGCGATCAAAGACCTGCACCTGATCATTGTTCTGATCCACGACAAACAGTTCCCCAATGGCACTCACAAACACGCCCGTCGGAAAATCAAATACTGCGGCATTGGTCCCCTGCCCGCCCAATTGGAAGACGAACTTGCCATCGCGATATGCCTTGATGGCATTTGCCGGACTGTCCGCCACATACAGGATATCGCCGCCAGGTGCCGCGTCTATGGCAAGATGATTGGGCATGGCAAATTCAGTGTCACCAACCCCCACTTTATAGAGCAGATTCCACTGGGCATCAAAAACGCTGACGCTGCCGGTCTGCATTTCGCCCACGAAAATGCGCCCATTGCCATCCACGGCAATGCCCAGCGGTTTCTGAAAACCCGATTTGACCGCCGTGACCTGACCAAACCCATTAAACACAACCACCCGCCCAGCTTTACTATCGGTGACATACAGGTTGCCAGCGGCATCCACCGCCAACCGCGTGGGCACCACCACTTGCTCGGTGTACGCACCCAGCGCAGTCGCGACGGGTGAAGCGGCTTGGGCCAAGGTCACGGACAAGCCACATACGATGGCCAGCACAGCGATATTTGTAGCCGTCGAGGTAAGGAGACGGAACGCGGCGATTGCGGATTGCGGATTGCGGATTGCGGAATGGTCTATCTCCTTACAACGGACAGGCAAATCAAGCCCGCCGTGAAACATGCGGGCGGATTGCGCCAAGCGAATGACACATTGATACAATGCTTTCATGTTATTGCTCCTGCGTTAAGGGGGATTGAACTGATGACCGCCAGTTCCGGAGACATCGGATGTTTCATCGCTGCTGCCGGTGTTTCGGCCATCCCTGAAGGGTGTCCCAACCCGGCCATTTGATCGCGCAGATACGAATGTTCCATCAGCAGTTTCATGAGGGTTTTCATGAACTCCTGCTTCCATGGCGGCATGGTATGCATACGCCGCATCTTGTTCTGGTAAAACTCGCGGAACCCGCTGAAAAGCTGCTCGCGCACTTCATCAAGGGTCATGGCGACCGGCTTAATCACGGGTTCCACCAGGTTGTATTTCCGGTAATCCCGCACGGCGATATGATCTTTGACGTCGTTATACAGATCGGCATAGGGCCACGGTGTGATGGCGAGAAAAAACGCCATATCCGGATCAAAGAACTTGGCGAGTTCCACCGTGCGCTGCATGTCCGCCGTGGTTTCATCCGGCATGCCCATGACAAAGGAAGTTTCCGAAATCATCTCGTGCTGGTTGATCAACTCGATGGCGCGCTTGCCCTGCTCGACCTTGGCGTCCTTCTTGAACAGGTCCAGCGTAGCCTGGTTGACGGATTCCACGCCCACATAGATATGCTCGATGCCTGCCTTGCGATAGCGCGGCAACAGGTCGGCGTCGCGCAGAATATCGTCCACCCGGGTTTCCAACAGCAGCGCCGTGCCCAGGTTGCGCTCAATCAGCAGGTCCAGGATTTTGCTCCAGCGCACCGGGTCCAGGGAGGGGATTTCATCGGCGAGCATGACCACATCCACACCGTGCGTATCGCGCAGCATCTCCAATTGGTTGACGAACCGTTCCGCGGAAACCGCCCGCCAGGATTCCTTCCAGAAAAGGCGCTGGGAACAAAACGAACAATGCTGCTTGCAGCCGCGCGAGGAGGAAACGACGGCAAGCGTGCTGCCGGGTTTGGGCCGATAACTGTATTCCTTCCACGGCACGAGATTCCAGGATGGTTCGAGCGCATCCAGATCGGTGATAAAGAGGCGGGGGGGAGTCGTCACAATCCGGTCGCCCTCCCGATAAGCAATGCCTGGCACGCGACTGAGGCTGGCATCCGCCTGCCAGGCCCGCATCAGGTCCACCGAGGTCTCCTCGCCTTCCGCCCGCACCACTACATCCACCTCCGGATGTTCGCGCAGGATTTCCTCATACATGAAGTGGGGATGGGTATTACCCAGCACGGTCAGTACTTGCGGCAATTCTTCCTTGGCGACGCGGCAAACTTCCATGCCATCCACCACCGTGGCGGTGATGCAGGAAACAAACACGGCATTCGGCTGTTCACGGCGGATCGTTTCGCGCACTTGTTCCAACGTGTCGAACCGGGTCATGGCATCATACAGCGCCACGCCAAAACCCGCGCGTTGAAGCGCCCCGCCCACATACAGCAGCCCCAACGGCAGCCACGACCCAGCCGACTCCACCACTCCCGAGTGGTAGGGCGGCGTCACTAGCAAAATTTCAGGGCGTGGTTTCATCATTGGAAATAGGCCGAATGCATGGACGGAAAAACAAATGGGAAAATCAACACGGTCAGCACCGAAAGCACAAAGCACGAAATCGTACCCCAGGCCAGCGTGGCCGGTTTCAGGCGGAAAAACAATCGGGCATGCAACAAAATGGCGTAGGCCAGCCAGGTCACCAGCGACCAGGTTTCAATCGGGTCCCATCCCCAGTAGCGCCCCCAACTCTGGTTGGCCCAGATGGCGCCGGCACCAATCGTAGTTGTCCAGAAAACAAAGCCGAAACCGATGAATCGTACCGTGTACGCCTCGACGACATCCGGCGCGGGCAGACGATCCAGCCAGCGGCCTGAAGCGCCCTTGAGTTTCCTTAATAGCACAATGGCGGAAGCCATGGAGAGAATGAACGCCCCTACCGCCAGTTTGTTAAAAATGACATGGAACACGAGCCACAGCGAGCGCAGCGTGGGCGGCAGGTTGCGCGCCTCTGGATTGGTGAATAGGCCCAAGCCCACCATCAGGATGGAGACCGGCAAGGCCAGCAGGGCGAGCGGAGCCCAATTGGGTTTGCGCCAGACAAACAGGAGCAACATCACAATCGTGATCCAGGCATTGGAGGAGAGCACCTCGTACTTGAGCATGTACGGGCCATGGCCCACATGGATATAGCGCAGAACCAGCGCCACCGAATGCATCGCCAAGCCGGCCACGGTCACCCAAAGCGCCCCCTGAATTGCGGATTGCGGATTGCGGATTGCAGAATCAGGCTCTGGATTTGAGGATGTCGAACTGACTATTTGTTTCGGCAGACCGCCGAAAAACAGGGCGTACGCAAACCCGACGGTTGCGGCAATGTACAACGCCACAGCCGACCAATGACAGACAGTTTCCCACGCAAACGGGCTCATGGTTTGGCTCCCTCCTTTGCGTTGGTTGGTCCCGCCATGCCATGCAGGGCGGCGCGATCCGCAATCCAAGGGGTCTGCTTGCGGCTAACCTGCGGCGGGGTGGTGAACTTGATCTCGTCCACCATCCAAGCCTTATCAATTTTCTTAAAAATATACAGCATCTCGTAGTTATCCAGGGAAGCTTCACCCACTTGTTGCCCGCTGCCAATTTTTAAATCGCGATAATGCCATCGCTCTTTGGTGCGGACACGCAGTTCATCCTTCGCCTTGGACACCTCGATCACTTCCAGCGCCAACAGACGGGAATCCAGCGTGATGCCCAAATCCAGCCGAACGCCGATCAAGCCGGTTAGCTTCTTGCCTTCATTGGGTCCCACCACCGGGTCCACCAGCTTGATGTCGCCCCGGCGATAGGCCTCGGAGACTACTTGATTGTAGCGTTCCACTAGTTGGCGCGCCTCGGCCAGATCATGGTTCTGGCAACCGGTCTGGCCAAACAAACAGAGCGCCAGCAAAAGCCAGCCGGCTAATCCGCATTTCTCACCCACCTTCGTAGCCGTCGAAGCAAGGAGACCGGAAATTGCGGATTGCGGATTGCGGATTGCGGAATGTTCCGTCTCCTTACCTCGACGGCTACATGGAACCGGCGATTCAAGCTGAGGATGAGCAATGGCTGGCTGTGGGAGAGAACCACCATTCTCCCGCACCAATTGTTCAAAACGTTCCCGGAATAGCGGAGCGAAACGCTGTGGCTTCAAGGCGATGAATACCCGCTCCCGCTCACCCACGGGAGTGATCATCACACAACCATCTACTTTGATGATCATGAATATCATGGCGGCACCCGCCATAACCAGGACAAAGCCGGCATAGGCCAGCCACAACGCCGCGTCATGACTGCCGCGCAACCGCGCCCAAAGAGGTGTGCCGTGCAATACCAGTTTTACGCCGTCTGCAAGCACGCAGGTTTGGCCTACGCGGGCATCTCCGAGATAAAGTAGTGCTTGATCACGCATCACCCGCACTTCCAGCACCGATGACGGATGACCGGCGTCATCCATCTGTCCGCGCAAATGGGCACAGAGGCCATTGGGACCCGCAACCGACGCGACAAAACCGCTGTTTCCCTGTTCCGTCAGCAATACACTCTGAAAAATTGGATCATGGCCTTGGTTTCGCCATTCCAGCAAGGCAGCAGGCCCAAAATCCGCCGCCAAAAAAAGCCGTTCCCCTGAGAGATGCAAATCCTGATTGACCGCCACCTCCACAGATTGGGTTCGGCCACCCCCTGGCATATCCAGAATCACTTTAAGTTCGCGTAAATCGCCATCTTCGTAGCGTCTTGCCTTGACCGTCTTCAGGATGATCGGCTGATCCAGGCAGACGGGCTTTCCCCAGACGCCGGGCCATTGGGCCGCCCAGGCCGAAGCCTGCGGTGCCAAGGTTTCGCCTTCCATCAAATCCACCACCGCGTCCGCCCCAAATAAAGCACGCCAGGCACCAGCGGTGATGACCAGCAATAGGCCCAGATGAAACACTGCGGAACCTGCCAACCCCAGACGCTTTTCGCTCCAAATATGAAGGCGAGTGATGGTTTCCCGTGTAGATGAGACCACCGGTCTTTCAAATTCCGCGACGAATGGCGCGGATTGAAAATGGGCCGGACTCAAGCGCAACGACCATTGCGCCCATAATCGTTGAACTTGTTCCACCACGATGATCAATAGGGAACCCGAGAGCAACCCTGTCAGAACCAGAAACCAGACACTTCGGAAAATATGATCAAGCGCAAAAGTTTGCACCAGAGCCAGAACGAACGGCCCGCTTTCATGCAGACGAGCCAACTCTGCCGCAGTCGCGGTGCCCGCTTGTGGCAATACCGCGCCAATCACCCCAGCAAAGGCAATTCCCACCATCTCACCGAGGATGACTCTCGGCGATCTTAGGAGCTGTTTAACGGCGTTTGGCACAAGCGTGTTGTAGCGACGATATTGGAATCTACCAAGTCTCGTTGCCGGATCCACCAGAATGATGGCTACAGGTAGTTTTACAGTATCCGCTTTCCGGGTAAGAATAGGAGGATTTTCTGAACTGCGTTATGTTTACATAACTGAGGTTATTGCTAAACGCATACCTGGCAGGCATGGAAGTAGTAGCGATGAGGCGCGACACTTTGCCGCCGTGCGGAATAACAATGTGACAGGAGTAACACCCGGCAACCGCGCCTTGATGGTTTCCATGACCACTAAAGCTGGTTCTGTCGTTGTGACAATTTGCACACCAACTTGAGGTGAAAGTGGTAGTATTGGGCCAGATACCGGGCCCGCGCAGCATGAACTGGGTCGCTGACCCATGCGGACCTTGAGCCGCAGTAGTAGCGCCATCGGTATTATGACAATCCGAGCACATCATGGTTTGCTGGCCAACATTATTGGTCCAAGGCGGCTTCATGGCTTGTATTTGCAGCCCTCTTTTCGATGGAGTACCCACCGGAATTGAATTTGAAAAATAGTCCAACCCAGCCACAACCGGATGCCCTGACATGTTGTAAGGACTAAATTCCTGCGCCAAATCGGTTCCCCCGGACATGGCATATCCCTGACCTGAGACGGTGGCACCCGCGTAAGGCGGGGTGATGGACAGACTGGTGGTACTGGCCACATTCGTAATGCGATAGGCGGCAGCAGGGTTATTGGTGAGATAAATCCAAAGTCCCACCATGCCCGCGCCGTTCGTAGTACCCGTTCGCCACGTGGTTCCCGATCCAGTAACCAGAGTACTATTGGTCGTAAAGCTCACCGTGCCAATAGTGTACAATGGGGTAATGCCAGCGGGTGGCGTCGAGCCAAACGCATACGCGGTATGGCACTTGAAACAAATTTGATACTCGTTGGTCGCTCCAAAAGTCGTACTGCTGCCCTTGGAGACGAATGCGTAGTTCGCCTGATTGGTCGCCTGCCAATTATTCGTCTTGGTAGAGTAATTATAATACACCCCGGAAACGCCTTTTAACGGATTACTCACCTGATTACGCGCGGACGTCGCGATGTTGGTATAGACATGCGCTCCAACTTGGGCGAGATGCGGGTTATGGCAATCCTCGCACTCGACCGAGCGATTCGCACGTCGCCATGGATCGGCATCGCCAACGGGATGATGCACCTTATCGCCAAAATCGGTTTTGACATTCTTATTGGCCGGGCCATCGGTGTCGTGGCACGTGAAGCATACATTTTCTTCCACATCCACCAGAAGCTTGGGATAATGCGTTGCGGTATTCGTGGCGTTGGGCCAGCCATGCGGGGCATGACAATTCACGCAACTGGCCCGGTCGGCCGCGTTGCTGCGAGCCGGAAACGTACTGCCGTATTGCCCACCGGGCCAAAGCAAGGCGGTGTTGGTCGTGACAAAGTGCGCATCGGGAGTAATCGTATCGGCCAGTTGATGGCATTCCAGGCACATCGTGGTGCTGTTGGTAATTCGCAATAAATCCCCGTCATTGGCCTGAGCCAAATGCATCATATGGCAGGTGAGACAACGGACGTTGCTAGTGGTCTTTTCCAGTGGCAAATTGGTGGTATATTTGTAATAGGCATTGGTCACGCCCTTCAATCCCACCGGATGCGAGCCCGAAACCGAGTTGGTAACGTTGCGAACGGCATGACAATCCACGCACATTTGTTCCGTGTTATTCGCGATGCGCATGAAATGCCGGCCCGCCCCCGTATTCGTCCCAGCATAAGCGGGTGCCTTGGGATCAAACGGTGCGTTGGTCTGGCTGTGAACATCATGACATACCGAACAATGCACCAACCCGTTGCTCATCCGCATCCACAGCGCCGCATTGGTGGGATGCCGTAGATCAGCGCGCACAAACAGGTACCACTTATCGCTTACCTGAAACGAGGTGCCCGTACCATTAGTACACAAAAGGCCCACCCCTTCATTCAAATAATTGCTCGCAGCCACCACCACGTTGGAAGCCCCCAAGCCACCCGGCGTGGTGGTCCAATTAAACCTGGCCGCACCCACATTGCCGTTAGTGACAATGGTAATCGTATAGGTCTTGGCGTAGGCGCCCGTGTAGAGTCCGCTGGGCAGCAACTGTCCGGTGGAAGCCGTGACCGCCCCGCGCATAAACTGGAGACGCCCGGCTGCGCCGGAATCCCAGCGGTGCGAATCACCAGTCACGATGATATTGGTATCGGCAGGCAACCCGGGCCAAACCACCGCCTGATCGCTCGCGACCAGCACTTTATTAGAGGCGCTTCCCCCGTTGATATGGCAACTGGCGCAGAGGTTAAAAATGCCGGCATTTTTTAAGATGGCGCCATTCGGACTGCCATGGGAAATGTGGCAACCGGCGCAGTTGGTGCTGGTCAGATGCGGCGGGTCCGTCGCAAAAATTTCGGATGGCAGCAGCAGAACCAGCGCGAACAGGATGGCAAACGACATCCGGGAGAGCATTCTCCAAAATAAAATGCCGCCCCTGGCCCCCTCGAACCATGGATATATGCGCCGACTGACGGCGGCGGCTACGAGCTTCATGGATAACCTCCGTTTATAATCAAGATAATCATGTTCATGCTATGGCAGCGCCAGTCAACTTCGCAAAACCAAGCCGCCATCCGCAAACAAGGCGGCAAATAGGGGCAAATAACGGCGAGCACGCATAAAATATAACCTTGCCTGACGGCGCGGCAGAGCAGGTCGAACTCGTCTCATTTGACAACTATTCAAAAACATATCGGCGCAACGTAAAAACTTTTCGTCAACGTGCTGACCCAATATACAAACTTTTCAGGAACATGCCAGCACAAATTCCATTTCAGCGTCATTTGAAAGCACGTTTCGCGCCAAAGAGTCAATTATCGGGAATGGATGCGTAAAATCGTGCCATGCCATTTATGATAAGTATTATTTATATGTACTATTATTGGAAAACCCAGCCACGCACTGTCTAAACGTGAGTCAGGAGACGGTATTCCAATCCACATACCAACCATCAGTATGGTCAGAACTCGTTGTTAATAAGCAGTATTCGAAAGTGTTCAGGGTTAGAGAAACGCATGAAACGGAGTTTGATACCTGGCACGGCGATTGCTTTTCGCAATATTAGTTTTGCGTGATATAGGCAAACTTAGCCGGTTGGTTCTGAGGCAGCAGGAGCCGGGTTGTTGACACGCAACCGGAGATGAATGAAATTGAACCCATTGAAATAACGATGAATGGAATTAAAAAAACACGGCAAAACAACGACAGATTACAAAAAATGATGTCATTATCATTTTTATTGTTGCCGATTAAATATTGTCATGCTATTTCTCGTGTATGCTAAGTTTGTCACAGAGTACCGGCTATGCCATTCATGCCCTCAGTTGCATGAAGCATGACGGCGTGTGCCTGATCCAGGATATCTCCCGGCGCACAGGCATTCAGAAGCCGTATCTGGCCAAGCTCGTCCACAAACTTTCAGGCCTGAACCTGATTCTCAGCAAACGCGGTCGCCAGGGCGGAATCATGCTGGCTAGGCCGCTCGATGAAATCACCGTGCTGCAAGTGGTAGAGGCGGTGGAAGGGCGCGCTTGGATGGGACAGTGCCTGCTGGGATTGCACGCCTGCAACGCGCAGCATATTTGCCCCTCCCACAAATTGTGGACGAAGATGAAAGAGCAGATTTGCAAGTCGCTGCAAAAAATCACGCTGGCGGATGTGTCGGCGGAGAAGTTACGAAATCAGGGCAACTGCATGCCGGACCGCTGCCAGGCGTCCGGGCGACGGCGGCCAAGCGGCAGGCCGACGCAAACAAAGGACGCAAATCAAATTTTCGGTGACGGTGACAGACCAACCGACGCCAAAACTGTGGTGCAAGGAGCAAGGAAGCCCCACTGAAGTAACAATAACATAAGTAAAACGGTAAACAAAGCAAAAAACGACAGTACAACAACCTACAACAAACAAAACCCATGAATGCAGTAAAATACCTATTCAAACTCGCCGCCGCAGTTGCTATTGTGGCCAGCTCCATATTGGCCACTGCGGTCACTGCCAACGGCGCGACCACCATCAAAGGCAGCAAACATGATTTGACCCTTCAAACTTGGGGGACCAATCAAATCTGCATCTATTGCCACGCCTCACACAATGCGCTATCCACCTTGGTGCCATTGTGGAACCACGGAACCACGGTACAGGCCGCCTATACCCTGTATGGCAACCCGAACGGCACGATGCAGGCGGTAACGGCCCAGCCCTCCGGCACTTCCAAGGCCTGTTTGAGCTGCCATGACGGAACGGTGGCCAACGACACCTTCGGCGGGGCAACGGGCAGCCACAGCATCTCTGGCCTCTCAAATCTGGGCACCGACCTCAGCAAAACACATCCCATATCATTCACCTATGACGCCGCGCTAGCCATCGCGGACAAAGCGCTGGTCTCCCCGGCCTCCGCCGCCAAAGTGGACGCGGCAGGCAACATTCCGCTCTTCCTCGGAAAAGTGGAGTGCGGTTCCTGCCATGCCGTGCATGATAGCACCTATACTCCCTTCTTGCGGATGAACAACAACGGCAGCGCGATGTGTCTGACCTGCCATATTAAGTAAACAGGGACTGCCACGGCTCGTGGCGCACACGCCACCTGAACAACTGACGTCGGCATAGCCGGCGTGCAAAGGAAAATCAGGGTTTTGCGCGGGCATCCTGCCAACTGACGGCAGGATGCCCTTATAATGAAGCAACAAGGGTCCTAAACGAACTGGATATACGGAACGGATATTATGCAATCCATTGGTCAGAAGATGAAGCGGTTGCCCTTGCAAGCTGGGTCAATTGGCTGGCTGGTCGGCGCAAGCGCGTGCTTTTGGGTAGCGATCACCTTGCCCCTCATAGCAGCGGCTCCAAAAGAGGCCGCCGCCGGCGCGAATAAACGATTTATCTTTTATCCCCCCCGCCCTGCCCCGCCGCGCATTCAGTACTTGTTCAGTTGCGGCAACAACGAAGATTGGGGCGTTCGCCCCAGTACCTTCACGCAATTTTTAGTGGGCAAAGAACCGCCCAAGACATTTCTCAAGCCGTACGGCGTGGCCATCCGGGACAATCAAATTTTTGTCGCCGACACCGGCGCCAGAAATATCACGATTCTGGATTTGAACAAAAAGTCCATGCGCTATTTTGCGCCAAGCGGAGAAGGCCGACTGGGGACCCCCATCAATATTTCGGTGGACGCGGACGGCACCCGCTACATTGCCGACACCGGACGCGGGCAGGTGTTGATTTTTGGCAAGGACGAATCGTTCCTGGGTGCCATTGGCAACAAAGAGGAGACGCGGCCCACCGATGTGAAAATATTTAAAGACGCGTTGTATGTGGTGGATGTGAAAAAACGCTGCATCCGGGTTTATGACAAAGCCAGCCACAATTTAACGCGCACCTTTCCGGACCAAGCCAAGGCGGAAATTACGCAATTAATTTCCCCCACCAACCTGGCCTTGGATACTCAAGGGCGGTGTTACGTGGCTGACTTGATGGGGAAAGTGCTGTGCTTTGGAGCCGACGGCCAATATTTGCGGGCCATTGGCAATATCGGAGATTCGCCGGGCGAATTTGTCCGGCCAAAGGGAATGGCGGTGGATCGCGAGGATCGGTTGTATGTGGTGGATGCCGCCAGTCAAGTGGTGCAAGTTTTTGATTCCGCCGGCCGGTTGTTAATGTATTTTGGTGACGCGATCTTAAACCTTCCGGCGGGCATCGCGATTGACTATGAGCATAACAACCATTTCCAAAAATACGTAGCCCCCGACTTCAAGCTGGAATTCCTGATTCTGGTCATCAGCCAAGTGGGTGAAGAAAAACTCAGTGTCTTTGGTTTTGGCCATAAACTTTGATCCCGAGCGTGCGCGCCTCACCCCAACATCGTTCCCGTCCAAGAGCAGAAGCACGCCTGTTTTGGTGTTGTCTGGTCGTGGGCATGGGCCTCGGGCTTTTGCTGGTCAGCGGCTGTGCGACCCAAACGAAACACGCTTGGTTGACGTTTTTCTTTGATGGCGTACCGCCGGTGACAACGAAGGGTGTCAGCGCCATGCCAGCCACCGTGGTTGGGACCACCAACGCCCCCGTAAACCCTGATGTCAGCAGGGGAATTCAATGAACGCCTGGCCGATCAAGAACAGTGCGCCGGTATGGCTACTCCTGCTGGGACTGGTTGGCGTTGGCAGCCCCCTGATGGCCCAGTATCGGAATGAGGACCAGTCACCACAATTTCAATGGCTGCGCGCCAAAGTAACCGAGGTGGGGGTAACCTTGGAAGTCGAGAGCGAGAATGAAACCCGGCAAAGTCCTAACTCCGACGTCTCAAAACGCAGCTACACGTACATCGCCCCCCTGGTCAACCTGGGCATCCAAGGTTCGATCTATCACCCCAACTTGATGGAGTTCAAACTGAGCGGACAGGATGGGGTCAGTTGGCAGCAACAAACGCTCAACCAGCAGGCGGGACGCAACCAACCCGGCAGCGAATCCGCGTTTCGCTTTTTGCAGCGGTACCATGGTGACTTAAACATTCTCAAAGAAAAGCCGTTTTCGCTCAATTTTTTCGCGGACAAGGACCATAATTTCCGGCAGTTCGATTTTTTCAATCGCTCCACGGTGGATAGCCAACGGTATGGCGGACGCGCCGGTTACCAGGAAGGTCCACTGCCCTTCAATCTGGGCGTGACGCATTTGGACGAGCAAGTTTCAGCGACAATTCGTCCGACCACCTTGGATGAAACCACTGCCTCCTTTGATATTCGCCATGATCGCTCGCGCACCTCCAACACCCGGTTGAGCTACAGCTATGATCAATTTGACCGCCGGGAGTCGGGTGTTCCCGTCCAACAAGGCACGTATCACGCGGTGAATCTGCTGGATGATGAGGCGTGGGGCAAGGACGACCGGTACAAATTATCGTCCAGCCTGTTTTACAACAAACTGGAGAACCAGATGCTGCCCACGACCAGCCTGCTGATCCAGGAACATGGCATTGCGGAACACACCAAGGAACTGCAGAGCAATTTGGAGTATGGGTTTGATAACAACACGGCGGGAACCACGCAGAGCCAGGGCCAAAACGGCCAGATCGCCTTGCGCCATCAATTATACGAGAGCCTATCCTCGGTCTTGGAAACGCATCTCCACACCCTCGACTCTTCCAGTCCGACCGCCAGCACGGAGAATCTGCGGTACGGGGTTGGTCTGAGCGAGTCCTATACGAAACATGTGGGAAGTTGGGGAATTCTGACTTTGGGCTACAACGGCCGGTATGATATCGAACAACGCCAAAACACCGGAACCATCATTCTGATCGTGGGTGAGCCACACACCATGAAAAAAGGGATCATTGTTTATTTAAACCAACCACGCGTCATTAAAGTCATTCGCATCACGGACATGACTGGCAAAGCGTATGTGGAAAATCTCGACTACCGACTCGTCCCGCACGGGGATTTGATGCAGATTGATTGGGAGACCCTGCCCGCCACCACGATCAAGGATGGCGATGGCATCCTGGTGGACTATCAAGTCGCCGTCCAACCGTCGGCCACCTTCACCACGATCGCCAACCAGTTGTACTTCCGCCTGGACATCCTAAAAGGTCTGGTGGGCATCTATGGACGCTGGAATGCGGTCAATAACCACGGCGGGCGGGACGTCATTTTGCAGAATATTTCGGACAAAGTCATCGGCACTGATTTTTCCTGGCGCTGGTTCCGGGCCGGGGCGGAATACGAACTCTACGATTCCAACCTGGCCCCGTATAATTCCAAACGGCTGTTCGAGGCGTTCAATTTTGAACCCGACGCGAACTCCGTGCTGGGTATTGATCTGGACCAGACGTGGTTCACATTTACGGATAGCAACCGGCGGCGGGCCAGCTATAGTTTTATCTCGCGCTACAACACCCGCTTTACCACCCATCTTGCCTGGTCGGCGGAGGGCGGGGTACGCATGGATCGCGGCGTTGGGTTTGACCAAACCATGGTGGTGGCCAAGACCGGCCTCGAATACACCCGCAACCTGCTTTCGTTAAAAATGGGCTACGATTACTCGGATCAGGATTACCTGGGTGAATTGCGAACGCGCCACTTCTTTTTCCTGCACATCAAGCGATCCTTCTAAATGCGTTCAATCCTCACATATCCATGGTTGAAAAAGCCGGATACGACCCAGGCTGGGGAAAAGCATCTGGTGGGGTGGGATGTAAATACGGTTCCGTATGCCATCCTCACCCTGGCGCTCAGCACGTTTTTGTTCAGTGGTTGCAGCTTGGTAAAGGCCCCGCACGTTGCGGACAAGCCGGTGTATCGCGTCTGGCCGGAGCCCCCTGCTCCGCCGCGTCTGGCGTATGTTCAGAGCGTGTATGAACCGGCCGATCTGGGAGTCCGCTGGAACGGCAGGCAACGATTCTCACGCTGGCTGTTTGGCACGGAACCTGGCCAGGGCAAACTGATCAAACCTTTCGGCGTGGCGTTGGACGAAACGGATAACCTTTGCCTCACGGATACCGGGTCCAGGGTGGTATGCTATTTCGACCGCACCCGGAAAACCTGGCAGAGCTGGAATAAGATCGGGCGAATCCAATTGGTCTCTCCCGTCGCGGTGGCCAAATATCAAAACCGGTTGTTTGTCGCGGACTCGGGCTTGGGCAAAGTGCTGGCATTCGACCCGCAGGGAAAATTCCTGTTCGAGTTGAATCATCCACTGGAGCGTCCAGCGGGCCTGGTGATCGCCAATGGCAAACTGTATGTGGCGGATGCGGGCGCGCATCAGGTTTTGGCGTTTGATCTGCACGGCAACTTTCTGTCCGCCATGGGCACCCGCGGCACCGGACCCGGCGAATTGAATTACCCGACCCACCTGGCAACCGATGGGCAAGGCCGGGTGCTGGTTACCGACTCGATGAACTGCCGGGTGCAAATCTTCGATACCGAGGGACGTTATGTGCAAACCATTGGCAGCCAGGGCGACAGTTCGGGCAACCTCAGCCGCCCCAAGGGAGTGGGCGTGGACAGCGACCGCAATGTGTATGTATTGGACGCCCTGTTCGACAATGTACAAGTATTTGATCAGGAAGGGCGTTTTCTATTAGGGGTGGGTGGCCCCGGGCCGGGGGCGGGAGAGTTTTGGATGCCTGCCGGACTGGCGATTGGTCGGGACAACCAGATATTTGTGGCGGATACGTATAACCGCCGGATTCAAATTTTCAAATACCTCCATCAGCCATGAACGCGAACCCAATATCAGTCCGAATACGCGGCACCGCGCGCAAGCCAAACGGTCCGTTTTGGCGAGGCTGGATTCTCGTAGCGCTGTTGCCATTCGCAAGCGTGGCGGACCCGATCGGGCAAGGCATTCGCAGTTCCAAACACAACCTCTCGGCATCCAGTCCGGGCACCGTCAAGTCGGTGACGGAAACCGAAATCTGCATTACCTGCCATACCCCGCACACCGTGAAACGACAGGCGCCACTCTGGAACCACCAAGATTCCGGTGCGGTGTACACCCCCTACACTAGCTCGACCAAAAAAGCTACGATCGGACAGCCCACCGGCGCATCCAAGCTTTGCCTGAGTTGCCATGACGGTACCATCGCCATGGGCATGGTGCAAAAAACACGTCTCAATAAAAGCGCGCAGCCGGAGATCCGGACCCTGGCCTCTGGGGCAATCAAAATCGGCCCGGACTTATCCGATGATCATCCGATTTCGTTCACCTACGACTCCGCCCTGGTCATGGCCAACGGCCAACTCCGCGATCCAGCCAGCCTGACCGGACCGGTTCACCTGGACGCAAACAAGCAGGTGCAATGCACCTCGTGCCATTCCGCGCACGACAACAAGAATGGCAAATTCCTGGTACAAAACAACTACGGTTCCACCCTGTGCATGGCCTGCCACAACCTGGCCCGGTGGGACCTATCAGTGCATAAACTTTCCACCAAAACGTGGAATGGCGTCCCCCCCAACCCCTGGTCGCATACCAAGGAAACGACGGTGCTCGCCAACGGTTGTGAGAATTGCCACCGGCCGCACTCGGCCGGCACCAAAGCCCGGTTGCTTAATTATCCCGGGGACGAATCCAACTGTTACCCGTGCCATAATGGCAATGTGACGGCGAACAGCATCCAGAAGGAATTCAACAAAACCTCGGTCCACCCCATCACGTTCACCACCGGCGTGCATGATCCCATGGAAGATGCGGTGAATGCCACCCGGCATGTCACCTGCGTGGATTGCCATAATCCGCACGCGGTCAACGCGCAAACCGCCAAGGCCCCGCTGGTTTCCGGCTCCCTGGCCGGCGTCAAGGGTGTCACTGCCACCGGGGCCCGCATCACCCCGATCTCCCGTGAATACGAGTTGTGTTTCCGTTGTCACGCAGACAGTCCGGGGCGCGGGGCACCCTCCGTGCAACGCCAATTTCCGCAAACAAACACCCGGTTGGAATTTGGTTCCGCCAGCGGTTCCTATCACCCGGTGGTCAATCTCGGCAAAAACCCGAATGTCCCCAGCCTGATTTCACCATGGACCACCAGCAGCCTGATGTATTGCACGGACTGCCACAATAATAACACCGGACCGGGGGCGGGTGGGAATGGGGCCAAAGGGCCGCATGGCTCGACCTATGCGCCGATCCTGGAACGCCGCCTGGAGTTGACCGATAATCAAATCGAAAACTCCGCCTCATACGCGCTTTGCTACAAATGCCACAGTCGCGCCAGCATCCTAAGTGATCAGAGCTTCAAAACGCACAATAAACACATCACCACCGCGCGAACCGCTTGTACCACGTGTCACGATTCGCACGGGGTGGCGGCCGCCAACCATTTGATTAACTTCAACACCTTGTACGTGACCAAATCCTCCGGCGGACGTTTGGAGTTTGTTGACAATGGCACGTATCGCGGAACCTGTTACCTCACCTGCCATGGAAAGGATCACAACCCTTTGTCGTACTAGCGTCGGGGACCGCCTCACATGAAATACCGGGAACTCATCCAGTTTGAACCCCTCACGGGAGCGGTTCGGCTTCAAGACGCCAATCGCAAGGACGCGGCGAAGCGGCTGGTGTCCGACTTCCTGATTTCCGGGGAGATGGCCGCCCGACTGACGGGACAGATTTTCCCCCATCTGCAACTCGAACGCGCGGGCGAAGGCAAGGCGCTGCTGGTGACCGGCAACGGCGGACGCGGCAAAACCCATTTAATTGCCGCAGTATCCGCCCTCGCGGAATACGCGGAGTTGGCGGAAGCCGTCACCAACCCTAAGGCGGTCCAGGCAGAGGCCACCAACCGCAAAGGCAACGCCGGAATCGAAGCCATTGCCGGCCGCTTTAAAGTCATTCGCATTGAGCTTGGCGCATCCTCCAAGACGCTGCGGGATCTCCTCACCCGCCGCTTCACCACCTACCTGGCTTCCCAGGGAGTTGCGTACACCTTCCCGCCTTTCACCAGGGGTAAAGTCCACAAATCGGGATTCGAGGGAATGATGGCGGCGTTCCATCAGCAGTTTCCCGACCACGGGTTATTGGTGGTGGCGGATGGTTTGCAAGCGCATCTGGAGCCACGCAAAGGTCAGGAATTGGCCGAGGATTTGCAGTTCCTGCGCGAACTGGGCGAGGCGTGCCAGCACTTGAAGTTCCGCTTCCTGGCCAGCTCCCGGGACGCGCTTTTCGACCATGCCCAGGACAAACCCACCACCGACATTCTCCACCGGGTCAAGGAGCAATTTCACACGGTGGCGCTCAACACCCGAGATGCCGCCTATATCGTGGCCGAACGCCTGACCCGCAAGACGCCCGAACAAAAGGCGCAGGTGCAGTCGCATTTGGCCAGGTTTGCCAAATACTATGGCAACCTGAAGGATCGGATGTCGGAGTTCGTGGCCTTGTTCCCGCTTCACCCCGACTTCCTGACCGTCTGCGAAAAGATCAACTTCGCCGAAGGCCAGTGCCTGCTGCGCGCAGTCTCAGACCTCATCAAGCAGCGGTTGGACGAACCGCTTCCCCAAGACGATCCCGGCCTGATTGCCTATGACCATTACTGGGACATCATCCATACCCGGTCAGCCTGGCAATCCATACCTGAAATCGAGGCTGTCACCGAGCGTTACATCACCTTAAATGCCAAACTGGGGAAAGTCCTGGCGTGCTCCGATCAACAAGATCTGGCCCGGCGCCTTCTGAATGCCTTGTGCGTGTACCGCCTAGCCACCAGCGATATTTATTGCCAGACGGGTGCCACCGCCCCGGAATTTCGGGATCTGCTCTGCCTGTGCCGACCCGGCTTGGAGACCGACGGCGTGCAACCGGCGGAAAAGCTATTGGCTGAGGTGAAAGAGGTGCTCACCGCGCTGCACCAGGCGACGGGCAACCAGATCCTCTCCTTTAACCCGGAGAACCAGCAGTACTATCTGAATTTCCAAAAGTTCCGGCGCTTCGTCCGTCCGGAGTTGGTGCTGCACTGGGTCAACGCCGTTCCGTTCGTCCTCTTGATGCTCACCGGCGGCATTATGGCGGCAGCGCGATTCTTCCAGATGAACCGCGAATGGATGTCCATGGTGGTGCTGGTACACAAGGTCTTTGCCATTTTCTGGATCACTGCCCTGCCCCTCGTGGTGTTGCTGCGGCCCAAGGTCCACTGGGCGCACATCCGCATCGTGTTGAGCTGGGGCAAAAAGGACCTGCTCTGGATGGTGCAATCGGTGCGCAGCCTGTACGACAAAAAAGCCGTCATCGCCGCCGTGGGCCGCTTCAACACCGGCCAGAAGATCAACGCCTCCCTGGTGATGGTGTATTTCATTGGCTTTGGGTTGACCGGCCTGCTCATGCTGTTCAAGGGCACCATTCTGGTGCCATGGTATCTGCATGCGGCGTTGTTCTTCGCCACCACGGGCTCGGTGGGCGGTCACCTATTCCTGGCACTGCTCAATCCCAGCACGCGCATTGCGCTGATGGGCATCTTTCACGGCTGGTCGCCCATGGAATACGTCGAGCATCATCACACCCTCAGCTTGCCGCCCTCAATGCGTTCGCACGCCGAACCGGCCAGCAACAAAACCATCATGGAGGAAATTTTTGTTTCCAAGGTGGAAGTTGTCATCCTCGCGGTGGCGGTGATCATGGCCATCCTTGGCGCCATCGTATTCAGCCAGGCTCCACTGGCCTCGGCAAAACAGCAATTCTCCAAGCATTTCTCGGCCACCATCACCCCAAATCAATTATCCACCAAGCATCGCCTTGGACCGGCGGCGGAATCCTGCACCAAGTGCCATGCCTACGCGGGCGAAATCCCCGACGCCAAATGCGTGGAGTGTCATAAGGACGTTCAGGCGCGACGCGTCAGCCTGGCCGGGTACCACGGCACCCTGAAAGGTTCCTGCATCAGTTGCCACAAGGAACACTTGGCCATGGGCAAATCCATTGTGCCGCTGGTCAAAGAGAAATTTGATCACAACCTGGCCAGCTTCAAGAAAGAGGGCAAACACATCAAAGTGAATTGCGATGAATGCCATAAGAAAACCCGCACCAAGGATACCCCCGGCATTTATTACATCGGCATCAAGTACCAGCAATGCACCGATTGCCATCGCGATCAGCACAATCAGCAGTTCGCCGCCAACACCTGCGAGAAATGCCATACCGTTAATGGCTGGACCGGAAAGGATCTGAAGTTTGCGCACGACAAGGACTCCACATACAAGTTGACGGACAAACACGCCTCCGTGGAATGCTACAAGTGTCACAAACCCAAAGCGCCCGCCACTGCACTGGGCACCGCCGTATTCAAAGGGCTCTCGCAGGAATGCGTGGCCTGCCACGAAGATCCCCACCGCAAACAATTCGCCGCCCAATGCACCACCTGCCATACCCCCAAGGGCTGGAACAAGGAATTATTGACGTTCGAGCATAACAAGGATTCCAAGTTCAAACTGACGGAAAAACATACCGCGGTGGCCTGCGACAAATGCCACAAACCCGAGCTCGGGAAAAAGCTCGCTTCCGCGCTCTTCCGTGGTCTGAAATCTGAGTGCGTGGAATGCCACAAGGACCCGCACAACAGACAGTTTCAGCAAACCTGCGCCAAGTGCCATGCTGCCACCGGTTGGAAGAAGGAACTGTTGGCGTTCGATCACAATAAAGACAGCAAGTTCAAACTGACGGACAAACATGCCGCTGCCGCCTGCGACAAATGCCATAAGCCGACCGACCCGGAGAAGAAACTGGCCTCCGCACAGTTCCGTGGCTTGAAGTCCGAGTGCGTGGATTGCCATAAGGACCCGCACAATGGACAATTCCAGCAGGCCTGCACCAAGTGTCACACCGCCCCCACCACCTGGACGATCAAGCAACTCGCGTTTGACCATACCAAGGACACCAAGTTCACATTGACGGGCAGGCATATCCCGTTGGAGTGCGTGAAGTGTCACAAGCCGACCGATGCGGACAAAAAACTCGCCTCCGCCAAGTTCAAGGGGCTCGACACCACCTGCGACAAGTGTCATACCGTCAAACACCCGGAACAGTACGGTTCGCTCTGCGTCTCCTGCCACTCCACCGCCAATCCATTCATCAAGAAAGACCCGGGCACCACGCATATTCTGCGTTATACCTGCTTTGGCGAAGCCCTCACCGGCAAGCATTTGAAAGCCAAATGCAACACCTGCCATGAACCCGCGAAAATCGCCCTTCTGGGGCAATTAACCCCGGCGGATCAGACGTGCCTGCGCTGCCACCAGAAGGATGACGCGCACAAGGGCATGCTGGATGCCAACTGCACCAAGTGTCACGGCATGGAAGGTTGGAAGGGCGAACATCTCCAGTTCGACCACAACACCATGTCAAGCTACCGGCTCAACCAGGACCACAAGAATGTGGCGTGTGCGAAATGCCATAAGGATGGCAAATGGAAACCGGTGAGCACCGCCTGTGAAAGCTGCCATCCAAAATTCTTCGAGGGCGGGGCCAAGAAACCGTAGCGGTGCCCAGCCTGATTGATGCATACATATCCGCTTGGCACACCCTGAAATGATAGACGGCACGATCACGGGCAGCTAAGTACTCTGTGGCGTAAATTCGGTGACGTATTCCCAACTCAAGCCGCCAGCGTCGCACAGTTACGTTGATTGATTTTGGCGATCAGCACCAGCAAGTCTGTCCGCGTGAATTTCCAAGCAAACGGCTGCGCGATCTGTTCGTAGTAAGTTTGAAATGCCAGCAGGCGTTCGGCCACTTCTTCAACGACGTAAAATCATTGGGCGTGAGGACTTTTCGCTGCACGATCGAAACGTAAATTTCCACTTGGTTTAGCCAACTGGCATGGACTGGCAAATGAACCAAAACCAAATTGGGGTAAGCCGTTTGTAGCCGTCGGATGGCGGCGGCACCGCGATGGGAGGATCCATTGTCCACGATCCAAAAGACCCGCTTGGCGTGGCGGTAGGGTTCCTGGGCCATGACTTGCTGGACTACTCCAGTTTGACCAATCAGGCCGCGTGGTTTGGAAATGGCATGACCCCATGCTTTGCCGGCAGCATCCCGGCGTGATCATTCTGGATGACCTTGATCCCGCAGTGCTTAACGATGATGTGACCTCGGTGCCAGGGCCGATGCGATAGAATTCCGGTTGGCCGGATCAGGGTTGCGGCGCCGGTTTGGGGCCTTTGGAGGCGCCACCGGTGGTGGCATTCGGACGGCCCTTGGAAAGGTCACCATCGTTACGCCGGGTCATGCGTGGCTTGGCGAGTTCTTCAAATTGTTTCTGCTGTTCCGGGGTCAATACGGCTTTGATTTCCTGACGGACTTTGGCGGTTTCCTCCTGCAACAGCGGCCCAATCAATTCCCAAAGCGGTTCGATGCGCTGATTGCTTTGACGCAGGATGACGGCCACCTTATCCGCCTGTTCGGAAGTCAGTCGCAATTCCGTTTTGAGGCGTTGCAGGAACTCCGGACGCTGCATCATCCAATTGCGGCCCACGCCCTCGGGTTGACGGGGAATAGGGGACTTGACCGCCGTCATAAGCCGGTGCGCAACCGTCGCACCGGTGACGATTCCGGCAACAAAAATGACCAGCGTCGCAAGAATGAGTTTCCAAGTCTTCACCAGCCGTTGTCCACCTGGTTCAGACCAGCCACGACGGTCGTTTCCAAATCCTCGGCCAAGCTGTCCGTGGCGGTTGGAACGAGCATGGACAACGCGCACAGGCACAGCATGGCCGCCACACTGGTGACTGCCGCCCGCCAGAGCGCCTGCGTCCACAGCGCCACCGTATCCACCGCGCGGGTGGCTTTGAGGCGCGCCAGGATGCGCTGCTCGAAGGCATACGGCACATGATCGGAAGGCGCATTGTTGCGCGCCACTCGAATCAGATTCTGTTGTAGTTTATCCAAATCCATAACGGTTCCAAATTTTTAGACGGTCATCATGCCGCACAGGTTACAAATACTTATTTTGGGAAATTTTGGCCAGAACTTTACGCATTTCCGCGCGCGCCCGAAACGCGCGCACCTTGACCAGCGGCACCGACCAGCCGGTTAATTCCGCAATTTCTTTGACGCTTTTTTCCTCAATTTCCAAGAGTGTGATGACCAGGCGCGCCGATGGAGAAAGTTGTGCCAACACACGTTCCACCAACTGTTTGGCCGCATTCGAGTCGTCCGACGACGGTTCGGGTTGGGCGGCAAACCGTTCGAGCCAGTCATGTTCTTCGTCACTGATTTCCGTGAGCGTAATTTCGCGATTGCGCTGGTGCCCGCGCAGAAAGTCGTAGCAGACATGCACGGTGAGCCGCATGAGCCAGTGTTCAAACGGGGCTTCGCCGCGAAACGTGCCGAGCCGCTGAAAAGCCCGCAGCCAGACTTCCTGGACAATATCCTCCACCTCGCTCTCCCGGCGGGCATAACGGCGCGCGGTCGCAAACACGCGGGGCGAATACTTTTTTACCAGGGGCTCAAAACTGACGGTATCCCCTTGCAGAACAGCGGCAATGAGTTCGGCATCGGTGCGCTCCATGGAAATCATCCCGCCCAGATAATCAGGCGCTCGGCGAGCTGCACCGCCAGACGCGCGGCCCCAGCCAGCTTGTTTTGATCCCGCTCAGTTTGATAGGCCAGCCAGAGGAAACGCGGCTGGTTGGGAAAGCGCGCGGCCAATTCCTGGAACAAGGCGGAATCGCGCGATTTTACGGGCTGCAAATAGGCGCGCTCGGCCAGACGCTGGGCGAGGCTCTCATTATCCGGTGAGGCTCGCCAAGCGGACAGCAGTGCTTCCAGCGGCGGTAAATCTTCTTCGTTCTGTGCGATGGGAAAACGCGCTTGCAGCCGCTTGCGAACCTGGGAACCCGCCCAGAACACCTCCGCTTGGCGAATGGTATCGGCATACTGTCTCAGCTCGTACAAAGCCTGAATCTGCACCAGTCGGACATTCAGATTATTGGATGGCAAGGGGAGCAGGTTGAGCGCGGCTTCCGGCATTTTGATGCGCAGAAACTTTTTGGCCAATTCCAAGCGATCTTCCCGGCCCACCAACATTTGATATGCTTGAGCCGCCTGAGTATTCAAGCCGCGTTCCGCCGCAAAGTCACCCAGCACTTTCAGGGTACCCGGGGTATCCGGGGTTAGGGACCAAAGGACTGACGGACGAGAATCACCCAGCCAGGCGATTTCCAAGGCGGGCCGCAGCAGGTCCGGTTTGGTTAGGTCCAACCGGCGCAGAAACTCCATGGAGGTCAAGGGATCGCGCCGGGCGAAATGGCGGGCGAAACGCAGGCAAATGCGCGTTTCCAACGGGTTGAGTCGAACCACCTCAAAGGCCTCCTGACGCGCCCGCACCGCATTGGTGGAAAATGCCAAGTCCAACCAAGTCCGCTCCAGCCGGAGTTCCCAGTTCATCGGGTCCAAGCACAAGGCATGATTCAGTCTCTCTCTGGATGCGCCCGCACTCGCCCGCTGGACGGAACGATTTTGCGAGGCAAACAGTTCCACCTCGCCGCGTGCCAAGCCAACCTCCCGGCGGCTATCCAAAGGCCACCACTCGCGAGCTTTTCTGGCCTCAGCGACGAAAGCGGCTGGCGCGCGCACCTGCTGCGCGCTCTGCCAGTGCCAGAACGCCACCCCCTGCAACACCGCAACCAGGGTCAGGACACCCGCCCAGGCAAAATTGACCGCGACCCGCCAATTCGCCGGCGGCAAGGGTAATGCCGGACGGCACGGCTGATCCCGCATTCCCACCAGCACACCAAGCAACACGGCAGCCAGGATGGCATTGGCCGGAATTTGGAACACAAACTCGAACAAGGCATGAAAGGCGAAGACGGTCAAACCCGCCAAGGCGCCGAAACATAATTCCGGTTCCGGCATGGTCTCCTTTAATGCAAAACCAATCACGCGCCAAAGCAGCCAGCCCAGGCAAACCCCAAAGAAAAGCCCCCCCACAGCCCCGGTTTCAACCAACAGTTGCAACCAGTCGTTTTCCACGTGCCAAATCATCCGTTCCCCCTCCATCTGCTTGTAATGGCTGAACACCGAAACGAAGCTGCCCAGTCCGGTGCCAAACAGGGGAAAATGTGCCGTCATTTGCACTGCCTGTTTCCAAATTTCCACCTTGAAAGGGAATTGGGAGCGGACGGTGGCCAACCGGTCAAACAGCAAGCTGCTGGCCGATACCAATGCCAACACCAGCAAGAACAAGGATATCCCCACCCCAAGCCAGCGTTTATGGCTGTGCGAACGCAACGACAGAAAGGCACCCCACACGACCAGGCCCACGCCAAAAGCAATAAAACCACCGCGCGACCCACTCAACGCCGCCATCGCCAGCCCAAATATCAGGGTTCCAAAAATCGTCACAAACCGGAGCGGTGAACGTTTCTTTCCGCCATACAATATGGTGCGGGCCGCATGCAGCGGTTGGGCATTCCGAATCAACCAGCCAAACAGGAACAGGCTGGCCATATAGATGTAGTTGGCAAAATGATTACGATTGGCAAAGGTGCCGGCGGCGTAGGCGCATTGAACCTCCCAGATTCCCATGATGCTTTTCCCGCCATGATACCGCAGCCAGACATCGCTGAGCGCCAAAACGGCAACGGTGCCCGTAAGCACTCCAGCGAGATGCAAAGGAAACGCCGGGCGTGCCATGCCCAAACGCGCCAGGCAAAAAAAGGTGGCCACCAAACTCAATTCCCACAGCCGTTGTAACGCACCGCCAACGCACAAACCGAACGAAAGCCAGGTCGAAGGGTGTCCTGATTCGATCGGAAACGACTGCGCCAACAAGGCACGCTCCGGGCACAACGCGCCCACCACCCCTGCCGGTAGCGGCACCAACGGGAGCAGGATGATTCCCAGCGCCAGCAACTTGCACCAGCCCGGGAACAGGCGCACCGACCACGCGCCCCATTCAGCGGACAATAGCGCGACACTCAACGCCAGCAAAAGCCCCACCATCACCTGCCCTTCGGCAGTGATGGAACCGTAAAGCAATGGGGATAGAAACAACGCCACCAACCATGGATAATGCCGCCACATTATTGAATGTTAAAACGCCCCAATCGCATGAAAAAACACGCCAAATCCGCCCTATTCGACACCGGATGAACCAGCTCGACGGACGCAGTCACTGGAATCTCATGTGAGTTCGGTCTCAACCTTTGGTTCAGATATTACCTTCAGTTTTAACTTCCGTGTTCGCGGCAGAACCCCCCTTGGCGGACGGCGATGCCGCGTCGTCCGTCCGGGTTGGATGGTCGTCGTCGTCGGAAACCGCACGGCCCTTGCGATAATAACCATGATAGTAATGGTTATAGTAATAGTAGGGATTATCGGCGGTGATACCATTCAAAACAATACCAAATATTTGCCCCCCGCGCTGATGCACGGCGGCCAGGGCGTTTTTGGCAAAACGCAGCGAGGTTTGTCCAGCGCGGATCACGAACAGAATTCCATCCGCAGCGGGAACCAAGGCAAACGCGTCGTCAATGGCGGTCAACGGCGGACAGTCAAACACGATGTAATCAAACTCATTGCGCACTTCCTCAATAAAGGGGGTGGTGAGCGGGCCAATCAGCAATTCTCCGGGATTTTTCGGCAGGCTGCCGGTGGTTAGGAGAAACAGCGTTGGAACCTGTGTGGTTCTTATTGCCTCACGCCAATCCGTCTTGCCACTTAAAACGTCAGCCAACCCCAAAGTACGCTCCAACTTGAAATAGTTGTGGGTATTGCCGCGACGCATATCCGCATCCACCAACAACACTTTGTTGCCAGCCGCCGCAAGCGTGACGGCAAAATTGACGGTAAACGTGGTCTTGCCATCACCCGGAATGGCGCTGGTGACAATCAGCACCTGCTTGCGTTCGGCTTCCACACCCAACATGACCGCCGAGCGCACCACCCGGATGGATTCTGCAAACATGCTATGCTCGTCCATGTCCGAAATCAGGATGCTGCCTGCTCCCGACTTGCGCTTGATCAACGGTACTTGGCCCAACACCGGTTCCTCCAGCTCGGTTTCAATGTCTTCCGCCAGTTCCAGCCGGTCATCCAGGCGATCAAGGAGATAGATGATACCCATTCCCAGCGCGAGCCCGACCAACAAGCCGCTGAGAATGATTTTCTGCCGGTCTGGACTTACCGGTGCAGGTGTACCGATGCCTTCCTCGAGGATTGTGAGCATGTTGTCCCGGTTATTGTTGGCTTCCAACGAGCGAACCGTCTTGCGCAGATCCTCCAAATCCGCTTTGACATCATTCTCATCCGACTTTAAGCGTTCAAACTCGTTCTGGACGCCGCGTGATTCAAATACTTGATTGCGCAGATTATCAATCAGGGGCTTATAACTCTCCTCATCGCGGCGCAGGGACTCAATGCGGGCTTTGCGCTTTTCCTCAATCATCTCCAACTGGTACTGCAAATCCCGCCGCAGCCGGTCCAAGTCCGTGGTCAAACTAACCATGTACGGATGCTTGGGCTTCAAAGTTTTGAGCCAATGATTGTAATCCGACTCGCGGTTGCGCAGTTGCAGATCCACGTCGCCAAACTTCGTTTCCCCCAGAAAGCGATCCAATGGGTCAATGGTATCATTACGGGCATTGCCAGTCTTATCTGGGTTGGCGGACTTCTCAGGAGTTTTACGGGTTTGCATGAGCCCACCCCGGGCAAGGTCCTGGCTGGTTTTATTTTCGAGCCGTTGGCGCATCGTCTGGATGGCGGTAAACTCATCCAGCAGGTTATCCAAGCGTTGCTGCGCGGCATCCGCAGTTTCCTTGACACTCGCAATGTTGTTCTTTTTTTGGAAATCCTGCAACGTTTGCCGGGCATGTTCGAGCCGTTTCTCGTAGCGCTCAATATCGCGCCGGGTTTCCGCGAGCCGCTCGGAAACCACCCCTTGGTTGCGTTCATCCAGAAAGGACATGAATTCACGAGCCCAGAAAATGGAGAACTGGCGGGCGAATTCAAAATCAACACTTTCGACCGTCATCAGAAAATAGCCGACGCCGCGCGAAGCCATGGGCGTGGCGGTGGCTTTGTTATCCGCAAACTGACGGTTGGCGCGTAACTTTTGATCCACCCGGTTCAGCACCGCGCTGCTATGCATGTACTGCAAGTGATTTTCATAAAAGCTGGTCAGGTCCACCACCAACTGGCCGCCTTTGTCGTACGGGGTCACCACCCGCGGGGCAATGCCAATCTTGCTGGTGGCACGATATTTGTTCGGCGTGGTGAAGGCGTTATGCGCGGCAAAGCCGACGGAGACAATCACGGCCAGAACGAGCACGAACCATCTCCGCGCCAGCATTTTGAGATAGCGCCGAACGCGAAAATAGATATTCACCCGGTCCATCACGCCGGTACCGAAACCCATGGACTGTGGCGCTACATTAGGCTGTGGTGCATTCATGACCGTCAATTGATGACAAACCCTTTCTCCGGCACATCAATGATGTCGCCGTTTTGCAAAACGACATTGTTGGTGCGATTGCCACGCCGGATTTCTTCGAGATCCACAACCCTGGTTGTAGCTTTTTGCGTCACCGGGTCCACGCGCTGCAGCTTCACTTTCTTTAAATTGGCAAATTCATTGACACCCACCTGATATACGGCCTCGAAAATGCGTTTTTCCTCGCCCGGCGCAAGTTGCAGCATGTTGCCACGGGAACCTTTGCCAATGAACAGCACCTGTCCAAACTTGGGCGCGGAATCCTTCAACTCCAGCTTCACATGGGCATCCTGATAAAAGTCGCCATCCAATTTTTCCTTAAGCTCCCGGCGCAGATCAGCCACGGTTCTGCCGCGCGCCTTCAAGGTGATGGTCATGTCCGAGCCGCGGGAGACACGAAACGAGGCATCCCCGGCGGCATTGACGCCGATCAGGTCCACATCCTGCGCCTTCACCGGGTCTTCCTCGACCAGATAAATCAGGCGATCCTGCGTATTCAGAGTATATTCCACGTTCGTGCTGGCAGGCGCCACACTATTGGTAACCAGCTCCTCCGCTGCCAGCGCCTGTGGCAAAATCACCCCGCCCGCCAGTCCAGCGATCAGCACGAGAATGTTTATAACGGTACGCATGTTAGAATTTTCGATGCAAATCAATCACCACCCGGTTTTGGTAGTACCCATATCCCAGCCCCGACTCATTCCAAGAGAACGTATAGCCGAGTCCCATATCCCATTTGCGATCCAATTGCAGGCCAGTGCCAAGGTAAACCAAATAACGGTCGCCGTAATCGCCACCTTTTTGCGAAACCCGGTAATGATCGTAAGACAACATGGAGTTAAGCGAAACCCCGCGGGTAAGCCGGGTTATCAAGCTGTATTGAATGCCCCAATTTTCGGTATAATTGCCCCCATAGCCAGTGCCAATTGAATGGCCAACCCTCAACGTTTGCGTGGTCGTGCTGTTCATGCGATGCCGCGCGCTCAACTGGAAACTGAGGCCCTGGTAATTCGAGCGGTCAGGCAGCAAACCGGAATCGCCGAAAAAGGTTTCCGTATAGCTGAGGGAAGCATCGAGGCTGATAAACTGGGTGACTTGCCACGTGGCGAACGGCCCGACATTCCAATTTCCACCATCGTTCTGCACGCCGTTGCGAAAATAGATCAGACTCACGCTGCCGTTGAGACCGACGGTAAACCGTGAAGAGGGCATGTAATAGGCACCCAACATGAACGTGTGCGAATCGTAATCAAGATCAAGGAACTCGCTGCTCAGGCTTCGGTCCAGCGTATAGTCATACCCAGCCAGAAACCCCCATTGCCGCCAGGGCCGCCACTCGCCAATGGCGCCAACGGTGTTAATGAATCGGCGAAACTTCAACGGTTGCGCAGCCTGCCCTTTCACATACACCTGGGTTAGCGGATCGGAATGAATCGTAAAATTGTCATGGAGATTAATCTGCACGTCATCCATGAAAATCCGGTAATCCAGCCGGGAACGCGGTGCCAGATTCAAGCTGCTTACGGACGGAGTGTTCAGATACCAGCGATACCCGAACCCAACGTCGAATGTGAGCACGTTTTCACGGGAGGTTGGCAGAATGAAACCCACGGTCACCATGGGCGCGATGCTGATATCCGCGATCCGTCCTTCTTTGGCCAGATTGATGTTATCGTTAAATTCAAACTGAACATTTCCCTCGATGCGCGCAATCAGTTTTCCCCACTTAAGATTATAATTCGCCGGCTCCGGGTAACTATAGACCGGATAGGGCATGGTTTGCATCAAGTAAGGACGATCCGTTTGCGCCAAGGCTGCCGACGGCAACCCCAACAGCAATCCCGTCAGCCAAGGCCGACAGACAAACCAGTGGATCAAGGCTTGCCGCCTGGTCCGTTTCGCGCAAATTTTATGTTTCTTTGGTGCCACTTTTCCCCTGTTTATTTACCGTACACGGTCACCGGTGGTTCCGATACCCGCGGAGCCAACATCGCGGGATCAGTCATGGGTGGCTGCATTTCCGTGCCCAACCCCAAATTCGGGGCATTAAAGGTCGCTCCAGGAATAACAAACCCAAAGGTCATTACTTCCGCCGCACCGCCCGCTTCATAAAAAACAGTGGCCCCTTCGCCGCGCGACAAATAGCTGCCATCCTTCGCGCAAATAATGGTGATGACTCCCCCGGGGTTAACCATGGGCGCCTGCCCTTCCGGGGTGGTGAACGTGACGGTTCCAGTATTATCGGACGACGCTTGCACAATGAAGACGCCCTTGAGACGATCCCAAGTGACGTTTACCAGATCACCTTGAGCGACATCCATGGTCCACTGGCCCAACGGATCAAATTTAATGCTCACGTCGGCACTCATGCTGCGAATGCCCACCGAACCAGACGGATCCACCGCCACGTCGAAAACGCCCGACCCGCCCTGCTGGAGGGAACGCCGAGAATTGGGGGAGAGCAGATAATCGCCGGCGGTGCCGGTAACCTTGAGATCCTGCTTGTTCCAGCCCAGGGAGAGGGAATTGCGGGGGTGGCTGATATTGCGGGGATCAGCAGGGATGCCATTTTTAAAGGTGGAGGCGCCTGGGCTGATCAGCACTTCTTGCCCAATATCCGGGTTGAACATGCCGACCTTGCCACGTTGGGCATTCGCAGTGAACGTCGTGCAGTTATTGACGTTGGCATACTGGAAGCCCACGCCGGCGGGCACGCTGCATGAAATGCGATTGGCGATTTTTACCAGAATGTCGCGCGCCACCACAAAAGCGTTGGTGGCGGTGTAGCTGGAAATATCCACCGCGTTATTGGCGGGATCCCACAGAATACTCGCTTGTTGATCCGCCAGCGCGGAAGCGCTCCAACAATCCATGCCGCCCACCCACAACCGGCAGGCACCTTTGGGCACCCGCAAATCCAAATAGTTGTTGTTTGGATTCTGAATAAAATCAATGACCGTCCCGTTGTGCAATTCCACCCGCTGCGACTGCTTGGAAGGCAGGATGATTTTGTTGGTCCCCACCACAATTTCCAGATCCCCGCCCGCCGGACCGGAAATGGATACCTCGGTCAAAGGCGTCATCCGTATCCACCGCGTTGCCCCTTGGTTGTCCTTGAACCGTTTGAGCGGCCCGCCAGTCATTGGCAGCAGGTACTGGTTAAGATGACGTTCCTGGCCATCGGCATCCTTGGCCAGAACTTTTCCGCGCCCGGAAAAGTAATACGTTTGATCCCACAAGGCGTCCAAGCGGCCAAAGGAGCCGGGCCCCATGATTGCCTTGCCGCCGTCATGAAACATCACCTCGATACTGGCAGGATTATTGCTGGAAGTGACGATGTCAATCATGCCGCCATTCGTTGCGATCCGAAATCCGGCTTGATTGCCGGCGGGCACGCGCGCGGACCAGCCCGCAAAACCCTCTGCTTCAACCATTACGTCCTGGGCCGATTGGAATGAATGGATGCCCTGTCCAGACGCATCCATGGTCACCGTTAACCCCTCGTGGGTAGCACCTTTGAGCATGCGCAATTCCACCGGGGCTTTACCGTCCACCGAAATTTGTGTCTGTGCGTTGGTGGAAAATGAAAGCAGTGCCAATACCGGCTTGGTGGTTTCAGATTCCGCACCGTAACCAATAAGCGAAACACTCAACCACACCAAACAGGCTGCCGACGGCCAAGGTATTTTCCGCGACGTTGGTAACATAACTTTATCCAAGCTTCAAACTGTTACAAAACTAAAAGTACAGTCAATTGCCCATGTTTGCAACACGATTTTCGGTATTATTCATGCTTTTTTGATCCATAAACGGATTCGCTTCGCCCTGTTATAATAACTTCTTATCACACCTGTTCAGGGCTACATGAACCAAACTGCCCCCCCCCTCCAAATTTTACGGGTATATTGACAAAATTTGCGTTAGAAAATTCACAATCCAGTTAGCTTGGCTAATTTACCAGATGAATTTTATTCCCACCGGATGAGATCGCCCACCTTCCCTACCAGAAAACACCGGTCTGGCGCAGAAGGAACGCCTTAACTGGCCATATTGGCAGGTAAAGGTGGCCACCAAACATGCCAAATTACCATCCGTGATTTTAGCGGGCATTCAAGCTTCGCCCCTGCGCGACGGGTTGTTTTAGCGAATCACCGGGCGCAATACCATATTCCGGTAATCTATGCTCGAATGGTCGCCTTGCAGGTAAATAGGGCCGGGCTTTGACACATCCGAGGTGAGCGCGCCGCCAGTGCAGCCAAGTACCGGATGGTTATCAATGATTTTCTGGCCGTTGAGGATCACGGTTAAATGACGGTCCACCAAGGTAATATCCATGGTTTGCCACTCGCCGACCGGTTTTTCCGCCGATACGGTGGGGCAAATGCGGCTGTAGAGGGCACCCATATTGTGCGGGTCAAGCGGCTTGCCGTAGCTATCGAGCACCTGAATTTCATAGATGCCGCGCAGATAAATGCCACTGTTGCTGCCTTTTAGCGTGCGTACCTCGGTGGTTAGATTGAAATCTTCAAATTCCGCCTCGGTGCGAATATTGCCATAACTCTTGTGCGGTTTGCCTTCCTCTTGGACTGGGCGGTTCATCAACACCCCGTCCGCCACGCTCCAGCCATTCGCATTGTTGGGGTTGATCAACCGCCAGCCGGTCAGGTCCTTCCCATTCATCAGGGCAATCGGCGCGCCAAACTTGACTTTGGCAAGGTCCGGTTTGGCCGGCAGGGGCGGAACGCGTTTGCCGGTGAATTCCGCGCGACCAAACTCCTTGCCGTCTTCCCCGACTTTCACGGTTACCAGTTTCATGTCATCGCCGGACAGCTTGGCCGTGATGGTTTCGGTGACCTTGGTCTTTTTCTCTTTGCCAGTGGCGTCCTTCTTCTTCTGTTCACTGACGCGTTTGACAACCAACGCATCGTCCGCCACCTCCACGCTGGTCACGGGCAACACGCTGCCGCCCCCCCAAAGGAGACTGCCTTTGAGTTTACCATCCTTTTCCTCGACGCCCAACCAGCCAGCGCCACCGCCCGGGATGGTCAGCGCCCAATAACCCTTGAAGGGAGTGTCCGCCGCGAAGGCGGTTGCCCCAACTGCCAGTAAAGCACCGGCCATCAGGCCGCCGATTCGTTGAGTCCAGAATTTCATATTTTGATTCAATTATTGACGCACAACCACACCTGCGCATTCAAACGCATAGCCGTCCCAATAGTTTTTTACTGAACACCTGGTGGGCACGACAGGACTTGAACCTGCACGGATTTCTCCACGGGATCCTAAGTCCCGCGCGTCTGCCAATTCCGCCACATGCCCGGCCAAAGAGGGAATTTCCCGCTTTTGCGGGCACAAGTCAAGCGCTGCCAAGCCGAATGCAATACGATTACTGCCAAGTCGGTGGGATAGAAAATATCATTAGCCGCGAAAAGGCTCAAAAATCGCAAAAAATGAATGCTTGTGTAGGTTAAGTTACGGACTTATCAGTAAGCCCGAAGGCCATTTGCCGTGCATTGAACCAACTGAATGAAACCACGAGGGACAGGCCGATACCGAGGCGAGCGGCACGGCACCCCAAACATGCAACCGCCCCCACTCTCGCAAGGGAGAACCCTGGCATCGAGTAAAGTTCAAACCGCAGGCTCTCCAGTCACTACGCTTCTTCCCGTTCCGGGAACTCGAATTCGACTTTGCCTTTTTCCTTTAAGACGAGAAACGCCTTGAAAGTGCGGCCGGTCTTGCGTGACATAAACTGCGTCAGCAGGTCGGTGCGACCGGTTTCCAGAAGTTTCTTCATCTGGTCACGGTCCACTGCCTGGTGCAATATTTCTTTACCGGATTTAAATTTGCAGGGTTTGGTTTCCGCCTGGCTTTTCTCGCAGATATAATCCGTTGGCGATTCAAATACCCGGCTACCGCACTTGGGGCATTGGCCGATGGGCGTCAACCCGGTGAAATCCAGCTTCGCAGCCGGCTCTTTGGGCTTGTCGTCCTTGGCCGCTTTGCCGCGCGCTTTGCGCTCGGCAAATTTGAACTTCACATCCCCATCCTTATCGAGCACCAGGTACGCCTCAAAGGTACGCCCGGTCTTTTTCGAGACAAATTTGGTCAGCAGATCGGTTTGCCGGGTAGCCAGCAACTTTTTAATCTGCTCGCTATCCACCGCCTGCTGTAAAATGATGGCACCAGTCTTGAACTTGCAGGCCTTTTTCGCGTCCACTGCTTTTTCGCACACGAAATTCATGCCGTTCTCGAAGACATTACCGCCGCATTTCGGGCATTTGCCCAGCGGCTCCTTGCCGGTAAAATCCACCGGGGCCGCCGGCTGTCCGCCATTAGCCGCATCCTTGGATTCATCATTACCGAAATCGAATCCGATTTTAAACTCGGGTGCCGGCCCCAACCGCATGATGGCGGCAAATGGGAAGCCTTTCTGGCTACGGAATCCCTGTAACGGTCCCACCACGCCCTTGCTGAGCAGGTCCTCCGCCTCGGACTCCTCAAACTGGCGTCCGGCGATGATTTTCCAAAAGGCAAAGTCGCACTTCGTACACTGAAACTTTTTGTACGTTTCCTTCACCAGCCCGCCGCACTTCGGGCACGGGACTTTCAATTGGCCGAAATCGCCCGGAATCGTGTCGCTCTCGTAGCTTTTTGCCTGGGCCACCATGTGTTTGGTGATCTCGGCAATTTCGCGCATGAAGACCTCGCGCTTTAAGGTGCCGCGCTCCATCTGCTTGAGCTGGAATTCCCAATCCCCGGTTAGTTCCGGACGCGTCAGTTCGGGGATGCCCAAGCCATTCAGCAACGTGATCAGCGAAAACGCCTTGGCGGTTGGCTGCAATTCCCGTCCGTTACGGTGAATGTATTTCTCGTAAATCAGGCCTTCGATAATGGAGGCGCGCGTAGCGGGAGTGCCCAGACCTTTTTCCGCCATGGCTTCGCGCAACTCTTCGTCTTCGATCAATTTCCCGGCGCCTTCCATGGCCGAAAGCAGCGTGGCTTCCGTGAGCCGTGCCGGCGGCTTGGTTCGGTTGGATTCGACCTCAATTTTGGTCGTATCCACCTGTTCGTTGGGGACCACCGGCACGAGGTTGGGGGTATCCCCGGATTCCGCCTCTTTCCCGTAAATGGCCATCCACCCGGCGTTAATCATCACCTTGCCTTCGCTCTTGAACGGCTCGCCTTCCACCCGGGTAATCCGCGTGGTCACCTGGAATTCCGCCGCCGGGAAGAACACCGCCAGGAAGCGTTTGGCAACCATGTCATAAACCTTGGCTTCCGCCTCGCTCAGGTGCTTGGGCGGCAGCATGGTGGGGATAATGGCAAAGTGATCCGACACTTTGGCATTGTTGAACACCCGCTTGTTGGGGCGCACCCAGCCTTGTTTCAGAATCGTTCCGGCAAACGGCGCATAAGCGGTGCCATCCATCGCTTCCATCGTCTTTCGCACGGTCCCAAGATAATCCTCGGGGAGCGCGCGAGAATCGGTACGCGGATACGTCAGCACCTTGTGCCGTTCATACAACGCCTGCGCGATAGAGAGCGTCTGCTTGGCGGAAAACCCAAAGCGCCCGTTAGCCTCACGCTGCAGCGAGGTCAGATCATAAAGCAGCGGTGACAATTGCGTGGTGGGCTTGCTTTCCTCCGTCACCACTCCCGGTTTGCCCAGACACTTGGCTTGAATTGCCAAGGCCTTGGCCTGATCCCATACCCGCTCCGGCTTAAGATCAGCGTCGTCCTTGTCCTTGGAGAATTTCTCATCAAACCAGCGCCCGTCATACGTGCCGGCGTGTGCGGAAAATGTAGCGTGAACTTCCCAGTAGTCACGCGACACAAAGTCACGGATGCGCTGCTCGCGCTCAACCAGGATGGCCAGGGTGGGCGTCTGTACGCGTCCCACTGTGGTGAGATGAAAACCGCCGCTCTTGGAGTTAAACGCCGTCATGGCCCGGGTGCCGTTAATCCCCACCAGCCAGTCCGATTCCGAACGGCAGGTAGCCGCGTCAGCCAGCGGCAGCATTTCGGCATCACTGCGCAACGTGGCAAACCCCTCCTTGATGGCGGCGGGGGTCATGGATTGAAGCCACAGCCGCTTGATCGGCTGTTTGGCATCCGCATACTTGACGATGTAGCGGAAGATCAGTTCCCCCTCCCGTCCGGCGTCGCACGCGTTAATGAGGGCATCCACTTCCTTGCGCTTGATGAGCTTCTGCAACAGGTTCAGGCGCGACTTGGTCTTCTCGTGCGGGCGCAGGTCGAAATGTGGCGGAATGACCGGCAGATGCGCAAAACTCCATTTACCACGCGTCACTTCAACACCCTCTGGTGGACAGATTTCCAGCAAATGACCGATGGCTGACGAGAGCACAAACTGGTCGCTCTCGAAATAATCGTCATGTTTCTTAAAACCGCCCAGCGCCTTGGCGATGTCGCTGGCCACGGACGGTTTTTCCGCAATTATTAAGGCCTTGCCCATGTATCAAATTTAGTCTGCGAGGCGGACTTTGCCGCCCAGTTATTCTTAAACAATTAAGCGGGGGAAAATGGACCAAAGGCCGGGTAATGTCAAAAGCTAATTGAAAAAATGTCAGGAACGGCAGAGCATCGCACTGCCGCCCCCGAAGCGGAAAGGAGGTGGGCTGATGATGATAAAGAGGCTCAGGCAAATTGACTTGGTCCCGATTGTTTCGACCCAATCACCGATTGGTAATGGCACCCCTTCCGTAACAAACGGAATGCCATTACTACTGACAGCCCACCGCCCAAAACCAACTCAGGCGTTCAAAGCCGGATTCAGGTTGGCAAACGGATTATTGGTAAAGCCATTGGGCTTTTCAGGCTGAACGGGACGCGGTGGTCGGTTATCCCCCGGTTGGGATTCAGGCGAGTTAACCTCGTACTCATCCCGCTCCTCCTCCTCTTGATCCTCCTCGTCCGGCACGTCCAACTCGGATGGCATCGGTCGTTGCCCCTCATTGGGATTCTTGGCGCGCTTGGAACGCGGCAGCGGGCTGATCATCGCGTTCAAGCCGCGCCCCATCAGCTTCGGCGTGAAGTCCGGCTGCCCCCAAGGGGCCAGTTCCTTCAGGAATTTATTGACCACTTGGAAGCCAAATTCCTGATGCATCATTTCGCGCCCGCGGAATTTGAGGGTGATCTTCACCTTCATATCCTCGCACAAAAAGTCAATGGCATGTCCCTTTTTGACCCCGAAATCGTGCTCGCTGATGTTCGGGCTCAACTGGACCTCCTTGACCTTGTTGGCGTGCTGATGCTTCTTGGACTCTTTGTCGCGCTTGGCAATCTCGTACCGGTATTTGCCGAAGTCCACGATTCGGCAGACCGGCGGAACTGCGGTAGGCGCTATTTCCACCAAATCCAAGCCATGGGCGCGGGCCATTTGCAGCGCGTCATTGAGTTGAATGACACCAATTTGTTTGCCGTCAGCGCCAATCACCCGGACCTCACGGGCACGGATTTTACCGTTGACCCTGACGAAGGCGCTGGCGGACCCTTGATTACGTGAAGCGTGAGGGTGGCTCACGCAACCCCCCACCGTTGAAGTTTATTCATGCAGTCGCAAAAACTTTACCATAAACTGCCACACCTCATGGTGCGGCTAAATCGGAAATAATTAAATCCAATACCGAAACAAGAGCAAGCAGAAATTTATCAAAAATTAACGTTTTTGGTTTGGACCTCGGTTTTTCGATTTTTGCCCAAAAGGCATCTTATCTTGGCTATCTATTTGCCAAAAAACGTCCATTCAATAGCAAGCCGGGTGTAGTTGTTTGGCGTCCATTGCTGCAGCTTATACACACTAGAGTAAACCCGATAGTTAGAATATATTGAGCGATGTCTGATTCACCTGCCAGTGAATATGTGGTTCATCCGCCGTCCCCAAAGGACGACGGGAAGTCCGGTCATGGAGTGGGACACCGGGATGTTCTGCCACAAGAATCCGCGCTTGGGGCACCGCAGGATTTCTTGAACAACCGCTTTGTTTACCTGGTCATCTCCGCCCGGGCGCGCGGCCTTTCCGTCGGGGTCAACATGAGCCCCTCGAAACTCTGTAGTTTTGACTGCCCTTACTGCGAAGTGAATCGCGCCACGCCCGCTCGTGAAACCCATTTGGACGTGGATGCCATGGCGCAGGAACTGGAGCAAACCATCAACTATGTCCGTTCCGATCGAATTCATGAGCATCCCCGGTTAGGCGCCTTGCCGCGCGAACTGACCACCCTGCGTCACGTGGCCCTGAGCGGCCATGGCGAACCGACCCTGTGCCCGAACTTTGTGGAGACAGTTCAAGCGATCACCCACCTGCGCGCATTGGGACGCGTGCCATTCTTCAAAATGGTGCTCATCACCAACGGCACGGGGCTGGATACCGATAGCGTACAATCCGGCTTGAAATACTTTACGCACAACGATGAGATTTGGGCCAAGTTGGACGCTGGCACCCAGGAATACATGGACTTGGTGAACCGTTCCCAAGTGAAGCTCGAAAAAGTTCTGGCGAATATCCTGATGATTGGACGCCAGCGCGCCATCATCATCCAAAGCCTCTTCGCTTCCTTTGGCGGCTTGGAACCGCCACCGGAGGAAATCGAGCAGTATGCCCACCGTTTGCGTGAGTTAAAAAAAGGTGGCGCCCAAATTTCCCTGGTTCAGATTTATTCCGCTACGCGTCCGGTGCATAATGCCGACTGTCGGCATCTGCCGTTGCGCGTGCTTTCTCGTATCGCCCAGACCGTGCGCAACGCCACCGGTTTGCGGGTGGAAGTGTTTTAACTGTCTCCTTCCCGACAGCTTGGATCACTTGGCCCAGGCGCGGATGTAGTCCACGTACATGAAGGAGGGGTTGGGGGTTTTGTCAATCGGCCAACCGCCACCAAGGGCCAGGTCCACCAGCAGGTACATGGGGACTTTGGCTTCTTCCGGGGTTTTGATCCGGCGCAGTTCCACGCCGTCGAAGTAGTAGGTGATCCAGTCCGGGGTCACCAGGACGCCGTAGCGGTGAAAGTCGTCGGCCATGCCGCTGAGGATGAATTTGTCGCCGTCGCTGCGGTGCTTCTTGTCCGGAAACCACCAGTGCAGGTTGACGTGCAGGCTGTTGGGGTGAACGCCGTATTGTTCCACCACGTCAATTTCGATGCCGGTGGCCGATTTGTCCTTGAGCTTGGGCACGCCCAGCAGCCAGAAGGCGGGCCAAGTGCCCGGACCTTTGGGGAACTTGGCCCGCATTTCAAAGTAGCCGTATTGTTGGGCGAAGCCGTTGGCGGTGCGATCCACGGAGGAGAGGAGTCCGGACTGCCAGCGTTTATCGGTCTTGCGCGCTTCGATGCGCAGGATGCCGTTCTCGACGGTGAAGGGGAAGTTATTGGTGGGATTGGCAAACCGGGCGTCGCCAAAGTCGCCGTTGTAGGGGGTGTGGGCGATCCAGCGGGTGCCCGGGCCCCAAGCGGAGACGCTCAATTCTTTGTCTTTGAAATCTTCGTCAAAGGTGACGTGGTAGCCCTCCAGGTTCAGGGTGGGCGCGCCCAGCGCGGGGATGGGCGCATCGGCGGTGACTTTCAGCACGCCGATCTGGCATTGGTCCTCCGCGAGGGCGGTCACGCCATTCCCCGGTGTGAGGGCGGGGCGGCCATTGACTTTGGGTGCGTAGAGGCCGATTTGGATTTTGTATTCACCCGGGGTGATTCCCGAGGGCATCACGAGGGTGCGGGTGTAGGCCACCGGTCCGGACCATTGCGAGGTGGGCGTGGGTAAATCATGGTCATCCTGAAGCATGATTTTTCCAGTGGCATCCTTGATATGCACAAAGGCTTTGTAATCCCGGTCCAAGGGCTTGGCATCCCAGCGGTAGGTGATTTTGACGCCGTAATCCGGGCGGCACGCCGGCTGCGAGAAGAGGCACGCGAGCACCGTGGGTTTGCCGACTAACGGCACGCCGGCACGGAGACGATCGGACTCCGCAGCACCAAATGCGCATAGGGAGACACAGAGCCCGAGGCAGGGTAGTAATCGCATGAGGAAACTGTATGCTATTGGTCGCGGTTTTCAACGGTTAAATCCGAAGGCCGAAAACCGAACTATACCGGCAAAGCGGTGGAGACCGATGGCAAACTGGTCACCACCACCGGATTTGACCGCGCCACGGTCCATGAATTCCTGAAAGCCCTTTACCGGACCGTGCGCAGCAGCACTTGATGCCGTGGCTACCTCGCTCAGGGGGTTGCGTTTCGCCCCGCGAATCATGTGCGTCAGCGTTCTGAGGAAGTCATTTTTCCCTCGCGCTCGGGGGGTTATCCGTGCTGTAGCCGCCATGCTTCAGCTCGGCGTTTTCCTTCCTCGTAATTTTTTTTCGAGAATAGATTGCTGAGATCACGGTTCATGTCATTCAATTCTGTTTTGGCATCCTCGTCCCCTTGCTCTGCCGCCAATATGGTCCATTTATATCCTTCAGCTTTATCTTGCTTCACACCTTTCCCGTTGTTGTAGCAGAGGCCAAGCCAGTACATTGCCGCCGCATGTCCCAGCTCTGCCGCCTTGGAATACCAGGCCGCGGCTTCCACTGCATCTTGCTTCACGCCTTGCCCATTGGCGCAGCAGAGGCCAAGATTGGCGTAGTAGGCAGCAAGATTGGATATTGCATCTGCATTTCCCAGCTCCGCCGCTTTGCGGAGCCACTTCAGCGCTTCCTTTTCATTTATATCAACATGGCAAAAAAATGGTTGGCAGAAAAATTATGAATTGGAAACCGGGGACGCAAACGAACGCTTGGAAAAATGAAGGGGAAACGCAGGAGCCGCATATTTTGGAGTGCGGCGGCAAGGCGGGGTGATGGGGGCCGCGACGCCGCTTTGGATTTGCGCGCAAGTAACGCTTTGATTTTCCCTCGCCGATGAACGCAGGAACACCGCAGGTCACCAGTGGAGAAACTCAATGGCCTCGCGCGCTCACTCAAGTAGACGGCACAAATCCAAAGCGGTGTCGCCCGCCGCCCCTTTTTCCCCCTTCGGTTGCCACCGTACTCCAAATTTTCCCGCGCCGTTACATCTGATCCGCGCAATCTTTTCCGTCGGGAGCAGCATGCGGTTCCGCCCCCCTCCCTGGCCCTCTGTTTAGGCCGCTAATTTTTCCAAAATGGCGCGCTTTTCTTTCGGCACCAAAATGGCGTCATTCCCCACATTTCTCCGGGTAAGATCCGCTACCGGCACCCCGACATCGCTCAGCAGGTTCAACAGATAATCAGGCGGCACCTTGTGTTGAATTTGGGAAAATTGATTATCCGAAAGCAGGCCATGCTCAAAAATGATCACCGGTCGCTTGGCAGCGATGATTCCGCTTAACCCGGCAAGCACCTCAAGTTCGTACCCTTCCACGTCAATCTTGATCAGATCGGGCAGGTCAATTTTCTGTTCTCGAGCATAACGGTCACCGTGGCGCACCTGGATCAGCACCTTCCGCCCGTTAGGCAGCTCGCGCACCAGAGAGCCGCACGGCGTGGCCCCGGGCGGCACGCTCATGGTCAGTTCCTGATCGGTCATGCCCAGCCCCACCGGATGCACCGTCACCCATGGATGATTTTGAAACAGCGACTGCAGGGTCGTCAACGCGGCGGGGTTCGGCTCAAACGAGTGCAGCCGTTGCAGTTGCCGGGGCTGCAGCGCAAAATACAGGCTGAAATAGCCGATGTTGGCTCCGATGTCCCACAGCACCTGATTCGGTTTTACCAGCCGGTCGAAGCACCGGAACAAATGCGTGTTATGTCCGTAATCCCCCAGCACCACATTCAGCATGCCGAATGCCCCGTCGTCGCGGAAATCCAGCCGCGCCGTGCCCACTTCCGGGATATGGAGTGGGTAGTCCCACAAGCCACGCACGAACGGCAGGCAGCGACGGAGTAGCAGTCCAGCCCCGGGCAGCTTCAGTGTGCCATGGACAAAACAGTAATTACGAACCAGCAGCTTTGCGATCACACCGCTCATGCTAATTACCAACGTTGAACCGTCAAGTTCATTTGGTGATGATTCAAACTTCCAAACGCAAATGCGATGGCTCCGCTATTGACAATCTCAGCGTTATGGATTTTGATCTACCGCGTTGCCAGTGGCGCATTCGTCTATCGGTTAGGACACGGCCCTCTCAAGGCTGAAAGATGGGTTCGATTCCCATATGCGCCGCCATAACGTCCGGGCTGGACGCGGCGGCATAATATAAAACCAGTGTATTGAACCGGCGTGCTTGTGAAAAGTTGACCTAGACTAACCTGAAATAACTGTATGTCCTTGTTTCAAATCATTTTTAATCCGACCAGCGCGGCAGAATTAGCGCGTATGCCCAAGGAACTGCAATTGAACATTTTGGGGGAATTTCGCGGTCTGCCGCATGAAGTGATGAGCACCGAAATGGATCGTTTCGGAAAACTGCAACGTGCCGGCAAGTCATTGTATCGCTTCCGCCTAGGGGATTATCGCGTATATTTTGAAAAACATGATCTGGGGGTGGTGGTGCATCGCATCATGAATCGCAACACCTTAAAGGACTTCCTCTTTCGCTCCAATCTCCCCACCGGAGAAGACGAGGCATTACAGCAAAACCCCAAGTTTTGGGAGCAGATTGATAGCGTCAAAAGTCCGGCGGAAAAGAAGTAATCCAAGGCGGATTATTCCCTCTCCAGCATCGGGCCGAATGCCCGGGCTGACTCCGTTCCTTGTCAAAACCGGGAGGTTTGCTTGATTTCGCCCCTGTAAGCGCCAGCCAGCAACTGGGAGGCAACAATTGCGCCCGTATAAACTTGCGTTTTCACTAAAGTTCGCGGACTGTTTCTTATCGACCAGCCATGGCAAGACACGCGGACGCGCGGGGATGGTTGCCGGGGCTGGTTCAAAGACCTTGTATGATCACTTTATCGGATATTCGTGCATGGGCAGGCTGCGCTCTGATAGTTGCCTGTCTTTGCGCAGTTCCAGCGCAGGGACAGTCCACCAATGGCATATTGCGCGAGGTGTATGTGGGTATTGCCGGCACCGATGTCACCAATCTCACTTACAGCGCCAAATATCCCAATTCGCCGGATTCAAATTTTCTGGTTACTACCGGATGTGAATGCCCGGTAAGCGTTGCCGACCAATTTGGCCAGCGGATGCGTGGCTGGATTCAGCCACGTACCAGTGGTTCGCACACCTTTTATCTCTCGGCAAATGATTCGGGTGAGTTGCGGCTCAGTAGTGATGAAAACCCGACCAATGCGGTTAAAATCGCCGCCGTATGGAGTGCACTGAATCACTGCAGTTCCCGGGGTTGGGTTACTAGTGGTCAAACCAACCAGACTTCTGCCGCGCAAACCCTGGTGGCGGGGAAGCTATATTATATCGAGGCGCTGATGCAGGACAATAGTGGTTCGGATAATTTGGGGGTAGCATGGCGGCGCCCCGGTGATGCCGTTCCAGCCAATAGTTCCGCCCCCATTCCTAATAGCAACCTGGTCATTCAACTGCTACCGGTGATCATTACCAACCCCGCGAGTTGCACGGTGCTTAATTCTCAAGGGACCACTAACTTTCAGGTCGCCCTAGCCAACCTTTACACCACGAATTCATATCAATGGCAGCGTAATAGCAACAATATCGCCAATGCGACCAATGCCGCCCTCGCGCTAACCAATGTGACCGCCAGTGACCATAACACATATTACCGATGTGTCGTCACCAATAGTTTTGGAACAACGGTGTCGCTGAACGCCCTGCTAAGCGTGTTGGTGCCGCCGGTGGTCACCAATCAGCCACTCAGCCAAACGGTCGGCATCGGTTCAAATATTACTTTTACAGTTGCCGCAACTGGTACTGCGCCATTGGCCTATCAATGGCGATTTAACAGTGTCAATTTGATGAATGAGACGAATACCACCTTAAACCTGAATAACGTGCAACCGGTGAACGCTGGACCGTATTCGGTGGTGGTGACCAATGTGGCTGGCGCGATCACCAGTGCGGTAGCCACGTTGACCGTGTTATCAAATCTCACCGTGACCACGGTGACGCCTGCCGACGGCAGTGTGGTCAGCAACCTGAATCAAGTAACGGTGCGGTTCAATAAATCTGCGGTGGGGGTCGAGGCATGGAACTTGCAGATCAACGGGAACGCCGCCACCACCGTCAGCAGTTCGGATTATACCAATTTTACCTTCACGTTTTCCCAGCCGCAGTATGGCACCGTTTACATGTCGTGGGATCCCGCGCAAGGCATCACGGACCTTTTGGGGAATACGTTCAATGGCGGCTCATGGCAATACACCTTGGTGGATACTATGCCACCAGACATGGCCGCGCTAAACCCTCCGGCGGGCGGGGCGGTGGGAAATCTGACGCAACTCGAAGTGAACTTTACCGAACCGGTGCTCGGGGTGGATGCCACCGACCTGCTGGTCAATGGAACGGCGGCCACCAATTTTTCGGGAACCGGGGCCGGCCCATATTACTTCCAGTTTGCAGCACCAACCACCGGCGTGGTGCAATTTGCCTGGGCATCCAACCACGGGATTACCGATGCATCGGCTTTGCATAATGCGTTCACGGGCGGCACTTGGAATGTGACCTTCAACCCGGCGGCGGCCTCCGGGAATTCCACCGGCACCGTGTTAATCAACGAACTCCTCACCGCGAACGTCAACATCAATGGTTTGAAGGACGAAGATGGTGAATTACAGGATTGGATCGAACTTTATAACCCTGGCACTAACCCGGTGCGCTTGTTGGGTTGGTCACTGACGGATGATCCCGACCAACCCGGCTTGTGGACGTTTCCCGATGTGACCCTGAACTCGGGACAGTACCTGGTGGTTTATGCCTCGGGTAAAAACCGGAAACCCACCGGAGTTGGGACCAAGTTGCATACGAACTTTAAATTGAACGTCAATGGGGATTACCTTGCCCTGTTCAATGCAGAGTCACCGCGAATTGCCCTGACGGAATTCCCAAAAAAATTTCCAGAGCAGCGCAATGACTACAGCTACGGGCTCACGGCCAGCAATCAATGGCGATATTTCAGCACCCCAACCCCCGGAGCAGCCAACGGCAGCAGTTCCATTACCCAAGTGCTGGGCCCGGTGCATTTCAGCGTGCATCGCGGCGTTTTCAATCAGCCGTTCACCGTGCTGCTAACCTGCCAAACACCGGATGTCACGATTCGCTACACCACGGATGGCACCCCACCCACCGAGACCTATGGCTCAAACTATTCCAATGGCGTTCTGGTCGGTGGTACGACCATCTTGCGAGCCGCTGCTTTCAAATCCGGCATGCTGCCGTCGCGGGTGGAAACCCATACCTATATTTTTCCTGCGAATGTGATCGCCCAGTCGAATGCGCCCGCCGGTTTTCCGACCACCACGATGTGGAGCGCCACATACGGGTGGCCGTCGTATTATCAGATGGACCCCAAGGTGGTGACGAACCCGCTTTATAGCGCAACTATCCAAAACGATCTATTAACCTTGCCCACGCTTTCCGTGGTGATGAAGACCGATGATATGTTTTCGACGAACAGCGGACTCTACACGCACGCGAACAACCTGACGCTGGAGGCGGGTTGTTCCCTGGAACTGATCAATGTGGATGGCTCCTCCGGTTTTCAGGCCGATGCCAGTATTCAGATGCATGGGGGCGGCAGCCGGGTGGGAACTTTGAAACATCCGTTTCGCATTAATTTTCGCGGGTCATATGGCCCCAGCATGCTGGAATACCCGTTTTTTCCGGGCAGCCCGGTAACCAAATACGATACCCTTGATTTGCGTTCCGATTACAATAATCACTGGACGCATTGGGATGTGACGCAACGTGCGCGGGGCCAGTTAATCCGGGATGCCTGGGTCAAGGACACCATGTGGAAGATGGGGGCGTTTTCCAGCCATGCCAGTTTCGTGCATCTTTACATCAACGGCCTCTACTGGGGCGTGTACAACCCGGTGGAACGGCCGGATGGTAGTTTTGCGGCGGCCTATTTCGGGGGTGATAAAACAGATTATGATGCGTTTAACGGGAGCGGCGCCCAGTTGGTGGATGGCGATACGGTGGCGCGCAATGCCATGCTGGCCTTGAACAATAGCGGGCTCACGAATCTCACCCAGTATGAGAAAATTCAAACCTACCTGAATTTGGATCAATTTATTGATTATCAAATTCTTCAACTTTTCTGCGCGAATCTGGATTGGGGGCCGCAAAAGAATTGGTACTGTTTCCGCAAACGTCAGGCGGGTGAAGGGTTTTATTACATGGCGTGGGACGGAGAACGGATTCTGGAGGGCAACAATGACTGGGCCAATACCAGCCCGGATGGGCTGCATTCCAACCTGCTGTATAACGCCGAATACAAGCTTCGCTTTGGGGACCATCTGCATAAGCACTTTTTCAACAACGGTTCCCTGACCACGAATGCTGTCATTTCCGGTTATCAGAGCCTGGCTGCCAAACTGGATCGCGCGATGGTTGCTGAGTCTGCCCGTTGGGGGGATTCAGTGCCGAATGGCAAAACCGCCCTGAACCCTTATCCGGGATATACCACCAATACGCCCTACACTCGAAATGAAAACTGGCTGGGGGAACAAACGCGTTTATTGACCAAATATTTTCCCGTGCGATCCGACATTGTCCTGGCTAAATTCCGCACCTTAGGGCTGTATCCCAGCAATTCCGCGCCCTCGTTCAGTCAACATGGTGGCCGGGTTCCCCGTGGATATGGGCTTAGCATGATGGCGACCAACACCATTTATTACACCACCAATGGTCTGGATCCGCGCGTTTATTATTCCGGCGCCATTGCCGCCGCAGCCCAGGCGTATTCCAACGGTGTGCCGCTGGTCATCAATAATTCCATGATCGTGAAGGCGCGCCTGTTGATGGGGACCAACTGGAGCGCCATGAACGAGGCGGCCTTTCAAGTGGATGATCTTTTGCCGCAAATTTGCATCGCAGAATTGATGTACAATCCGCCCGGGGGTGATGCCTATGAATTTCTGGAACTTCAGAATCGTGGGAACACTCCTTTGGATTTGAGCGGCTATTATTTTGATGGCATCACGTATCAGTTCTCGCCGGGCACCTTGTTGGGGGCAGGAGGTCGCCTGGTGCTGGCTTCCAATGCGAATACCAACGCGTTTCGGTCCCGTTATCCGGGAGTCATGGTCACCGGGTGGTATTCCGGCAAACTGGCCAATGGCGGAGAGCGCATTGCCCTGTTCGATTCCGGTAACCGGATGGTGTACGCGGTGACCTTCAGTACAACCGGCGGGTGGCCAACCGCCGCCAATGGCACTGGATATTCCTTGGAAATTGTGGATCCCAACGGTGATCCGGATGATCCCGCCAATTGGCAATCGAGCACCAATCTATACGGAACTCCTGGGGTTCCCAATGCGCAAGCCGCTCCGCCACTGATTCAGCTTAATGAAGTCATGGCCAATAATGTCGCAGCGGTGACCAATGGTGGCACTTGTCCGGATTGGGTGGAACTCTACAATCCGGGCAACAAGGAGGTGAACCTGACAAATTGGAGTCTCAGTGTGGATGGCAACCCGCGCAAATTTGTCTTCCCCGCCAATTCGACTTTGGCCGGCGGAGGGTACTTGGTAGTTTGGTGCGATGCGCCGACGAACGCTGCTCCCGGACTGCATACCGGTTTTGCCCTGAGTCGGCAGGGCGAAAGTGTCATGTTATACGATGCCAACACCAATCGGGTGGACGCCATCAGCTTTGGGTTGCAATTGCCAGACTACTCGATTGGACGCGTGGATGGGACCTGGGCATTGACTTCACCCACACCGAATGCCGCCAATCTTGCCGTCGCGCTGGCGGCAGCCACGAATCTGGTCAACAACGAATACCTGGCAAATTCCGCTGCCGGGGGCAGCGATTGGTTGGAATTGTATAATCGTTCCACCAATGCACCCGTATCGTTACAGAACATTTTTGTGGGCCGCAGTAACGCGCTCTGTCAATTGCGCCGCCTTGCGTTTCTATCACCGGGAGGGTACGTTCAATTGTTTGCGGATGACGTTGCCGGGGTGGATCACTTGGGCTTCAAACTGCCGGCCGAGGGGGGCTTTATCGTGCTATATGATGCCGCTGGTGCGGAGGTTTCCCGCGTAAGCTATGGTGCGCAAATTGAAGGTGTTTCGCGTGGCCGTTGGCCGGATGGTAACACCAACGATGTGGCGTTTCCGGGCAGTACCAGTCCGGGCACCACCAACTATGTCCCTAATTACCAGGGACCCATTTTAAATGAAATCATGGCCAGTAATGTTGGCGCAGTGACCAATGCGGTGGGCCGGATTACGGATTGGATTGAACTGTATAACGGCAGCTCGAATGCGTGGAGTTGGGACGGGTGGAGCATGAGTGTTGGGACCATGAAGCCCGGCAGTTGGGTATTCCCATCGGGCGCGATGATGAACCCGAATAGCTACCTGATTATTTGGTGCGATGGCGACCGTCCGGCTTCGACTTCGGCCAACCCCACAAACTTGAATCTGGGCCATTCATTGGCTCGCGAAAGCGGCGGCATTTACCTGTTCAATCCCGCCGCTCAGTTGATGGATTACGTGGAATACGGCTGCCAGCCAGCCAACCTGTCGATTGGCAGGAGTGGAGGAACCTGGCGGCTACTGGCAAATCCAACGCCAGCCGCCGCCAATTCGGTGCCTGCCCTGCTTGGCTCACCCGCCAACCTTCGCCTCAATGAATGGATGGTCGCGCCGATTTCAGGTGAGGACTGGTTTGAGTTATTCAATGTGGCTGACTTGCCTGTGGAACTGAGCGGATTGCACCCAACCGATGACCCTTCCTTGTCCGGTCAGACTAATTTTACCATTGCTCCCCTGAGTTTCATTGGCGGACAGGATTGGGCGGTATTCATCGCCGATGGAACCCCCTCCAACGGACGGGATCATGTGAACTTCAGCTTGGACGCTCTCGGCGAATCCATCTGGCTGTTTGATACGAATTTGGCTCTGATTGATGTGGTTAATTTTGGGGTGCAAACCAATGGAGTTTCTCAGGGACGATGGCCGGACGGTGCCGCAACAATTATGGCATTTCCCCAATCAGCGTCGCCTGGGCACGCCAATTATTTACCGCTGACCAATGCCTTGATCAGCGAGGTACTTACCCGCCCCAGCTTCCCGCTGGAGAACGCCATCGAGTTACTTAATACTTCGTCCGTACCTGTGAATATCAGCGGTTGGTTTCTCAGCGACGCACGTTCTAATTTCAAGAAATATCGCATTGCAGACGGGACGACCCTGGGGGCCAATGGGTTCCAGGTATTCTACGAATACCAGTTTTATGTTACTAATACACTTGCTCCTTTAAAATTCGATCCAGCGCACGGTGGCGAGCTATGGCTTAGCGAAGCGGATACGAATGGCCTGCTGACTGGCTACCGATCTGCCGTGATTTTTGGTGTGTCGGAAACCGGTGCTCCTTTTGGGACTTACTTTACCAGTGTGGGAGTGAACTTTACCGCTCTTATTAAAGATACCTTTGGCGCCGATAATCCAGCTACCGTTCAGGAATTTCGCCTTGGCGCTGGCAAAACCAACGCCGGTCCTCGAGTGGGACCCGTGGTGATTAATGAGATCATGTATCATCCAGCCGACCTCGGTGGCGTTGACAACACGCTCGATGAGTATGTGGAACTGTATAATCCTGGTGGCGATTCCATATCCCTGTTTGACCCAGCCTATCCCACCAACACCTGGCGATTGCAGCAAGGGGTGGATTATTCGTTTCCCACCAATACCACTCTGCCTGCCGACGGATATCTGCTGGTGGTAAATTTCAATCCTGCCACGGACACCAATCAATTGGCCGCCTTCCGTGCCAAATACGGAGTGCCGGCGAATATTCCTATTTACGGTCCCTATGGTGGCAAGCTGGATAATGGCGGAGAAATGATTGTGCTGACCAAACCGGATGCGCCTTTGACCAGCGGGCCTGAGATCGGGTATGTTCCCTTTATCGTGGTGGATCACGTCACGTATTCCGATCAATCACCCTGGCCAGCCACTGCGGATGGCGGTACGAATGGCACCGGTAATTCATTGCAGCGACTCCTGCCTGCGGGATACGGAAACGATCCCGTGAACTGGAAAGGCGACGTCCCGACGCCCGGACGAACGAATGGAATTTTCGTGCCTGTTCCACCCTTTATCACCCTGCCCCCACAATCTCAAAGTGCCGTGGTGAACAGTAATGTCATACTGCAAGCGACGGCGGCGGGAACGAGACCGCTTTATTACCAGTGGCGCATGAATGGAACAAATCTGGTTGCCGCCACCGATAACACGCTCCTGTTGTCGAATATCCAACCGCGTGACGCGGGTGGGTATGATGTGGTAGTGACTAATGCCGTGGGGATGGCTACCAGCACGCTGGCGGTCGTGACCGTACAGCTTCCACCTACCATTGTGGGCCCGCCAACGAATCAGACGGTGATGATTGGTGCCACTGTGAACTTCAGAGTTTCTGCCATTGGTACGATTCCGCTATCCTATCAGTGGCGTTTCAATGGAGTGAATCTCGCTAATGCCACAAATGCGTTATTGGTTCTCAATAATGTACAGGCGGTTTATGATGGAGCCTATACGGTATTGATCACCAACGTGGCTGGTTCGGTAACCAGCAGTGCTGCTACCTTGACAGTCCTGATGCCCCCCGCGATTGCCAGCCAACCGGCCAATCAAACTGCGATTGCTGGTTCTAACGTTACCTTCACGGTAACCGCCTCCGGCACGGCACCGTTGGTGTACCAATGGTCCTTCCATAGTACCAACCTGGTGAACGAGACGAACGCAACCCTGACGCTGAATAATGTGCTGCTGGTCAACGCCGGGCCGTATTCCGTGGCAGTGACCAATGTGGCGGGAAGTATCACCAGCGCCGTGGCGACGCTAACTGTGCTCGTGCCGCCCATGAACATCGCTATCGTACCCATGCAGACCAACTTTGTTTTAGCAGGGAATCCCGCGGGATTCCTGGTATCGGCGGAGGGAACTGATTTAACCTTCCGGTGGTATATGAACTCGAATTTAGCACTGGTTCAAGGCATGGGCGTGGCATTCACGAATCCAATGGTGACTTGCACAAATGATGGCGATTATTACAACGTGGTTGTCAGCAATAGTCTCAATACAGCTACCAGTGCTCCCTGTTATGTGCTCGTCACGGATACCAATATTCCGGTGTTCAGCCCGGAGTTGAGCATGATGGTAACAAATATGGCGAAGGGTTCCAACTTTACGGTCACTGTTAGCATGGCAAACAACTGCAATCAGCCAATGTTCCAATGGTATTTTAACTCGACCAACCGGCTCCATGTTCAGGTCGCGAAAACCTTGACGTTGACCAACCTGTCGCTAGCGGACACTGGTATCTATTCGCTGGCCGTATCAAATCAGAACGGGATATCACCGACAGGCATGGTTTTGGCCTTGACGGTGAATTATGCCATCTTCAGCCCGGTGTTCACCAATCTGGTTGGTACCACCAACTCACTGAGCGTGGAGACGGAGCCTGGGCGGGCGTATTGGATGGAGGTTCGGAATAACCTGAACCGTGGTTCGTGGCAGGTGATCTATCCCGGAATTACGAATGTTAGCGGGGCACAGCAGTTATTGGACACCAACGCCGCAAGTCAATCTCGGTTCTACCGGATTGGCACCGCCCCCGTACCCTAATCACTTCGGAGCTGGTTTTGGATCACGTGATTCGTTTGAAGGAACAACGATTTTCTTATCTTCCGGACGCACAGCAGGAGGCGTTGTTTTCCTGAACCAACTGCTCGGGTTGAAAACCCGTATGAAAAGGTTTCCTTGAATTTCCTCAAAGGTCTTTCCAGCGGTGGAAACCAAGGAGCCCATCTGGCTTAGCATGTTGGTATTGGCTGCCACTTGTTCACGTAAATTACCGGTGATACCCGCCAAATTGTCCAAGGAACGCACGATGTTGGACACAATCAGGTCCAGGTTGGTGCGGTTGTGCTCAATCGCCAAGCTCGTGCTGCGCAACGTCATTTCGATCTCCTGCTGAATATTCGTCGGCAACAGCCATTCACCCATCGAGCCGCCCTGCCCTTTTAATCGTGAGGTAATGATCTGTATGTTGGTGGCTGATACTTGCAGGCCGCGCGCAAATACCGCTGCTTCCGTAAAGAAATCATTGGCGTTACTCAAGCCAGGTTTCAGAACCAAGGCCGCTTGATCAATGTTGGAAAGCGCCTGCACCGTGTGATTAAGTACCTGCCCGATTTGATTGGTCAGGTTGAGAATGCCGGGTAGCGCTTTTTCGATCTGCGACATCACCTTGTCCGCCCGATCCGAGAGCGGTGGGGATTCGTCCGGGTTTAAATAAAAAACGGCATCGTTGGTATAAGGCATGCAAAAACGCGAGGGATTGGCCTTCCAGGCCGCCAACAAATTGGTGCCCCCCGCGTTACGGAAGGCAGCGACACGGTTGGTATCAAGCACGCCTTGAATTACTCCCACTGGATCTTGCTTGGTTTTTTCAATATCAAAAATGGGAACACCGGTTTGGCCTCTGACAACTTCCAGGTTACGACCACCAAAGAGGTCTGAGGACTGGATGCGCACGACCGAATCGCTCCAAATATATCCACAAGACCCTTTGCGATCGTGCCTGACTTCAAAATAGATCGTCAGCGCGTACCCGGCAAAAGGCTCATTGGGCTCGATGCGGGTCACTTCGCCGATGGTGGTCCCGATCATCTTCACTGGATCACCAATCTTGACGTCGGCAGCGCTGTTTAAGCAGGTGCAAAACTGAATTTTTTGAGCGAACCAGCCTTTGCGGATGGCCGTGTGGTACAGGTAGTAGAAAAATCCGGTGGCCAGCAGCACTATGGCCAGCAACACGAACCAGCCAACCACTTTTTCCAGCCGGCCCAAGCGCGTTCTCAATTGTGGCGTTAAGTCTTGTAATGCCATAGTCAGGGTAAGGCTAATCGAAATGCGCGGTTTGTGCGAGTAATTCTTGCACTGCTGGGTTGGTGTGGTTGCGTACCGCCTCACGGTTGCCAACTTCCAGCCAGGTTTGATCCCGAACCACCGCGAAGTTATCCCCCCAATCCAGCCAGGGTCGAAAATCCTCCGTGGTAACCACCACCGTGATCGGTTTGCCCTCCACCAAGGCGTGTCCCTCGGAAAGCCCTTGGATGACGTCGCTCCACCACCGCGTCTGACGCACATCCATGCCGCGCAGCGGGTTGTCCAGAAACAGCAGTCTGGGACGCGTAATCAGGGCGCGGGCCAGCGCCACGCGTGGACACAAATTACGCGGAACACGATTGGGACTCAAATTACCGCAATCTTTTAAACCGGTCAGTTTGAGCAAGCGTTCCACTTCAGGCACCGCACTCTCAAAACTCAGGTTGCGATGATATTGATATGGCAGGGCGATATTCTCCGCCGTCGTCATCTGGGCAAACAGCCGGCCTCCGCCCTCAAACAACATGCCCAATTGGCGACGGCACGAGGCGTGATCGGCTTCGGACAGGTTGCGGCTTGGAATTCCGAACAATTCCAGCTCACCTTGCAACGGATTCAGCAGCCCAACGGCGGTCATCAGCAGGGCGCTTTTGCCACAACCGGGCAGACCACCGATCACCCAGCGGTCCCCCATCTCAATGCGCCACTGCATGGTTTGAATGGCCGGCACGGCACCATCGCGCGTCGAGGGAATCACGACGTCCTTCATTTCCAGCAGCACTGGTTGATCTTTGGCCATACCTAGAAGAGCAGGAAGCCGAGGATGAACAATACATCCAACAGGGCGCAACCCACCACCCCTTGAATCACCGCGCGGTTGGCCGCGCTGGCGATTTGATCTAGGGCCACCGGGTGGGATAGCCCTTGGTAGCAAGTAGTCGCAGCAATATAGGTCCCAAACACCACGGTTTTGAACGCCAGCATCACAAAATCCAGGTAGGTCAGCGCGGAAGCCAACTGGCGGAAATACTCCCCCGGCATGAGTGGCACATCTTGCAAAAAGATAAACACATATCCGCCGATCAATGAGGTAATCACCAGGAAAACCGTAAGCGTAAAGGTGCTAAGTACCACGCCGATCATGCGCGGCACCACCAGGTAGTGGAGCGGATCAATCCCCAATACTTCGAGGGTTTCAATCTCCCCCATGGCGCGGGCGGTCCCCAGTTCAATGACGGTGGAGCTGCCCGTGCGGCTTAAGACCAGCAGCGCCGTCACCAGTGGCCCCAGTTCACGCACAATCGCGGTAATCATGACGGTGCCCACGAGGTCTTGGGCGCGCACGCGCGTCAGCAAAGAAACCGTCTGGCCGATCACCACCCACCCAAGCACCAGCGAGACAAAGATGACCATGGGCAATAGCCGAATCCCGGTGCGATGAATTTGCTGGAGCACCTGCGGGTAAACCACCCGGTAACCCACCCGGAACCGCGTCACCATAACCAGGAAGGTAGCGACCGTGAAGGCACCCAAACCAGTGATGCTCCGACCGACGCGAATAAATTCGCGGCCTGCCAGTTGCACCAGCGCCTGCACCGCCGAGGGTGGGGCGGGCATCAAGTCCTTCACCGATGCGCGATCCATGGCCGGCATTTAAACTGTAAGCATCCGATTTGTCGAAACGTTTTTTGAACGAGTATTGAAATTCCCCAGCCAAATAACCGAAAAGAATTCCCGTCGAATGGCGGTAATGCGTCAGTGACGGCGGGAACGGCAGGGTTTTCATAAAAACACAAAAAAT